>WAQR01000058.1 GCA_015520145.1 Candidatus Hydrothermarchaeota archaeon | reverse complement strand
TCCCTGCACCGTTTGGTCCAAGAACTGCAAAGGAGTCGCCTTTTTTGATGTCAAGTGAGATATCTTTTAGGGCTGTAAATCCGCTGAATTTCTTGGAGAGGTTTTCAATCTCGATTATGGCTGGCATGAGATTAAAGTACTATCGTTTGACTATATGTCTTTTTCTAAAGGTTCTAAAGGAGCAGTATCAGGGGGTGGGCTGTTTTTGGTGATCTTTGGTGATTATACGTTTTCCTTCATAACCTTCATGAGTTTGTATTCATAGCTGTCTGCAAGTGCCAGCCAGCTTGCTTCGATGATGTTCTCTGAAACCCCGACAGTCCCCCAGGAGGATCTGTCATCACTGGACTGGATAAGAACCCTGACCCTGGCGGCAGTACCCTCTTTCTCGTCAAGTACCCTGACCTTATAATCGGTTAAATATGTATCCTTTATCTCGGGATAAAACTTTTCCAGTGCCTTTCGAAATGCGTTGTCAAGTGCATTTACCGGACCGTTACCTTCTGCTGCGGTATGCTCCTTTTTACCATCGACAACGACCTTGACCGTGGCTTCTGAAATCAGTTTGTTTTCCCTGGTACCCACGATTACCCGGAAGCCCTCGAGATCAAAGAACTTCTTTGCCCTGCCAAAAGACCGCCTCATCAATAATTCAAAGCTTGCTTCAGCACCCTCAAACTGATACCCCTGTGACTCGAGATCTTTTAGGCGGGCCAGGATCTCCTGGACTTTTTTAGAGTTCTTGTCCAGGTCGTATCCGTATTCTTTGGCCTTGACCAGCATATTGCTTCTACCGGCAAGTTCAGATACCAGAACCCGCCTCGTGTTCCCTACAGTATCAGGCTCGATGTGCTCGTAGGTTAAAGGGTTTTTCTGGACTGCACTTACATGGATACCGCCTTTATGAGCAAATGCGCTACTGCCGACAAAAGGCAGGTTGTTTTGCGGACTTAAGTTTGCAATCTCACTTACATATCTCGAGGCCTCTGTCAGCTGTTTGAGCTGCTCATCGGTTATGCAATCTATTTTCAGTTTGAGCTTGATATTCGGGATTATCGAACACAGGTTTGCATTTCCACATCTCTCGCCATAACCGTTCATAGTGCCCTGAACATGCCTGACACCCATTCTCACTGCAATGATTGAATTTGCAACCGCCATATCGCTGTCGTTGTGTGCGTGTATGCCGAGAGGTGTCTTTATCTGTGTCTTTACACTGTTTATTATGTCCCTGACCTCATATGCCAGTGCCCCGCCGTTGGTATCGCAGAGGACTATGGTATCTGCCCCGGCCCTCTCTGCCACCTTGAGGGTATCCACGGCATAATCCGGGTTGGCCTTATAGGCATCAAAAAAGTGCTCGGCATCGTATATCACCTCTCTCCCCCTGGATTTCAGGTAGCTGACCGAGTCTTCGATCAACTTGAGATTCTCCTCAAGCGAGATATTTAACGCATCTCTTACATGGAGGTCCCAGCTTTTCCCGAAGATGCAGACAGTGGGTGTATCGGCATCCAGCAGGGACTTGATATTCTTATCTTCCTCGACAGACAGACTTGCCCGCCTTGTACTGCCAAATGCAACTATCTTTGCGTTCTTTAGCCGGACATCCCTGATTCGTTTAAAGAAATCTATATCCTTTGGATTTGAACCCGGCCATCCGCCTTCGATGTAATGGATCCCGAGTCTGTCCAGCTTTTCAGCTATCCTTAACTTGTCTTCAACGGAAAATGAAATATGCTCGGATTGAGAACCGTCTCTTAGGGTGGTATCATAGATTTTGACATGCATTTTAAAGTTGACGGTGGAATTAACATCACTTTACTTTTCTCCAATTATCCTCCAATCCTCCCTATCCCTTCCCTATCCTTTCTCAACCCTCACGCCTTCAATCGAGATATGGGCACTAAATGCATTACATCCACATGCAGTTATGGCATCTGCAACATCGTTCTGGTTTTCTGGCGTATATGCTATCATACATCCCCCTCCACCTGCACCAGTAAGCTTTGCACCTCTCGCACCAGCGTTTCGTGAGGCGTACACGAGTCTTGAAAGCCTGTCATTACAGACACCAAGCGCTTCAAGGAGTCCGTGGTTGATATTCATAAGCTGCCCTATCCCTTCTCCATCACCTGTTTCAAACATTCGTTTTGCTTCTCCTGTTATCCGCCCGATATCTGATATTATTGGGTCGACTATCTTCTGGAATCTCTGTCTTAGTACCCTGACGCTATCGACCAGCACCTTTGTTGACCTCTCGATTCCTGTATAGCCGACTACCAGCGGCAGGTCGGCCACTGTTATCCGGTCATATCTATCCATTTCACTATCCATTCCAGGCTGTATGAATAAGATACCTCCAAACGCTGAGGTTGCTGTATCTGTCGGTGAGGCAGCACCCTGGACTGCCAGTTCAACGTTATGCCCCAGCCTTGCAACCTCCTCAATGGATACCTCCTCGCCTAACAGGGTCAGAACCGCCATGAGAGTCGAGACCGAGACCGCAGCAGAAGACCCCAGCCCTGATGCAGGCGGCACCCTGGAATCTATCTCGATTTCAATCCCGGTCATACTTCCAGCACGGTCAAATGCAAGTTCCAGAGCCTTTTTCACATACCTGAACTCCCCCCGGGTATCCACCATCCCCAACCCGTCGAGATGGAGCGATTCCTCTTTGGTTTTCATATCCTCTGACCTCAGTATCACCGTCCTGTCGCTTCTCTCCCTTGCAGTTACATAAACCCTCCTGTCGATTGCACCGGCTAATGCGGGCTTACCATATACGACTGCGTGCTCTCCGAATAATATCACCTTCGCAGGGGCAGATGCCGTGACCGTTACCATGGTTAAAAATCACCTCCATGCTCATTTAAAAGTTTGGGATGGATTTGAGGGGTTGAACCGCTGGGGGTTGAACAGGGTTTAATTTTTCACCAGTCTATCGCCATCGATATGTAATAAGTTCATAAAGAGATTCCTAAATCTGCCAATCACCTTTTCCTCGTGACCTTCAACATTCAAAAGGCAGACAAAACACAGCCCTTCGTTTGAAAGGTTATCAACGGTTTTAGAAATGAATTTATATGCAAGGTCTGTGTTGGTGTTGAGTATCAGATTCGATAATGGCTCGAATATCATAGTACTCCCGGCAGGCATCCTCTCAAAAACAGTCTTGAAATATTCCAGGTTTGTCATAGGGATCTCTGTAAGCTCGTCATAATCACCGGAAACATGGCCTGAGGTGACGAGGTTTATAACCCTGACCTTTCCCTCAGAGATTTCGTTTTTTAAATCCATTTTATAAACCGCGGTTCTCGGCGGGGCTGACACCAGTACGACATCTCTTTTCTTGTCAAGATAGTCTTCTATTATCTTCATTAACACATCTTCGACCTCACCTGTTGACGTAAATTCTATTAATGCAGATTCTCCAAGGAGTTTCGAGTATGACCGCGGCTCGATTGTCTCGCCTTTGACAGATACCTTCTTTAGGTTTACGGCAGCAACATTTTCTTTTTTAAGGTCAACTTTTATCTTCTCCGTCTCGTATCCCTTCATCTCGACTGCTATCTCATATACCTTTCTAGAAAGCCCTTCAAAATAGGCTACACCAAGGTTGTCTGTGCGTTTTGAGCGTTTCAGTCCTTTCAGTCCTTTTATCCTTCTGCCGCTGCCAGGACTTTTAGAAGGATCTAGAACCAGGTGAACCTGGGCATTTGAAATCGGGGTTGCCCATTCCCTGTCACTTACCACCACACTCAAATCTACAGGCTGTTCTTTGAGGGTAAAGACCTCGCCAGAATCCATGCTTATGTATCTCTCGCATCCTTCTTCTTTAAAACCGTTTGATGTGATTTTGATACTGTACTGCCCTTCCATGATATCTTTGAAATCACACCTTCCAGACTCGTCTGTATACCTGACCGCTTCTTTATCGATTTCTTTATTTTTGAGGACTACCCGGGCGTCTGGGATCGGGAATTTCGTGTTCTCATCGGTCACGACTACTGTGAAATTATGTCCAGGGACTCCCGTATAATCTACCAGCCCTGCATCGACGTTCTCGACACCCGCCTTCTTCTTTTTGAGGCTGAAAGGCGAGAATACTTTTTGTTTAGATTCTGCCCGGATTTTAACTGAATCTGTTTTGATCTTTTTAAATAGTGCATACTTTTTTTTGATGAAATTGACCGTTTCTGCACTCAGTACCCTGATAATATTCAGCCCGATAATGAATGCCCTGACGAGCACCCTATTTGTGAGTCCGGTGGCAGTTCCAGCAAGATGCCGGACAGTTCTGTAAAGAGGATGTCTTGAATACGAAATATGGCGGGACTGCCGGTGTTGTGTCAGATACCGGCGAATAACAGCGATATAAATAAAGATATTGAGGATGAGGAGGCCTGTGAAAAGAGATCCGTCAAAATCGTAATAGAGCCCGGTAAAGGCAAACAGTGACAGCAAAAACATCCTCTCGCCTCTGGTCTCAAGTCCATATCCGCCCGCGCCTGTTAGTGTTTTCTTCGTTTTCTCTGTAAGATTTAGGAGCAATATTCCGGCTACTATCAGACCGCCGAGGACTAGATGCTGAGTCTGGGAGACTTGGACCTGGAACAGGATGCCTTTAAGTATAATGGTGTATATCTGGTCATCCAGATAATACACTGCTGCGAGGATTATCAGGATATCAGAATACCTGTCAATTATGAGATTTATCCTTTCAAGCTCTCCTATACTGGAACGGAGCTTTTTGAATTCTGTTACAATCTCGTCCAGGAGCCCGCTTAGGAAGATGAGGAATACAATTAGAATCTTTAATGCAGTTGAATAAGGGTAACTGGACAGCAGATAAAAGCAGAATAGTGCGATAAATGCGGTGATGTATGAAAGAGCAATCAGTCTGTTTGACTGGATATCGGCTCTTCTAAGTATTACTGCAATCAAGTATCCAAGTGGACTGAATATCTTTCGTAATCTAAGTTCCATTCTTCTCGACACCCGAATATTGTTTTAAAAGGGATTTATAGATTTATATCTTGTGTTCTACTGGAGTGTTCTATTTTGAGTTAAAAGACGATATCCAGCCTTTACCCCGATACGTTAGAACCTGTTTGTTAGGACCGGTTACCTGTTATTTGTCGTCTGTTATTTGTCAGAAGATAGCTGTATTTTATGTCTCTTGACCGCCTCTTCTAAAGAGATCTTACCCCTTGCAGCATCTTCTGCCAGCTCCTTTGATATGGTGATATTCCCGCTGAGTTTCCTGCTCTTCTTCTGGAGGTTTTTTATCTCGCCTTTTTTTGGGATGATTTCTATCTTTCTTTTTAATATCTTTCCCTGCTTCAATGCGATGTTTATTGCAGCGATTATGTCCTTTGTAGCTTCTGCTTTTTTACCTTTTGTATTCGGAGTTGTCGATGATTCGTCCACCATTTCTATCTGGATGTCGAAATTTTCCTGAAGAAGCCTTAAAATCCTGAGCCTGTAAACACCTCCGCCCGTACCCACCTTTATTCTGACGTTTCTTCCATTGTAGGTGGATATGATCTCTCTTACGGTCTCAAGTGTGTCTTCAGGTGAATTCTGATGGTATATATCCACGATCCTGTTCTCTGTAAGTACTGCAATTCCAGGCTTTAACCCCGGGTCAATCCCGATTATGATCTCCCCACAGCTATCATTGACACCTGCTATGAATTTCACTGCCTCATTTACCACTGCCCTGGCATCTTTCCCTGAGACAACGTTTTGAAAATCTATCCTGTCTTTCTCCTGTTCGCTTGTAAGTACCACGGTTATAAATTGAGGAATCTCCTCACTAAATTCAAGGGTTGAAAATCCCATCCCACGACTTTTTAACTCCTTTGCAGCTTCATAATAGAATAGAGGATTGTCTGTTATTAAAGCTATTTCATTCACAGAAAAAGAAGATTATTTAACATACTAAAATGCTCTTGTATCATCATATCTTCATATTATTTACCTCACTATTTACCTTCTACCTCATTTACTCAAAATAACCGACAGCACGTCTTCGTCCATCAGGACATGATCAAGTCCGACCCGCTGGCCATCGAACTTGACGGACTTCCCCCAGATTTGAGCGTATCTGAACTTCTCCACAAAATCCCTGTGCAGCCTTCTGCATATCCCGCCTACATCTGTCCCTTTCATCACAATCATCGGCTCTTCCATATCTGCTTTTTCACCCTGCGGTTTCATATAGACCCTTATAAAGTTTAGCCGGTTGAAGATCTCCTCTTTCAATCTCTCAATATTAGTGCCTTTATCAGCAGAGATAGGGATACAGTCCTTCAAAGTCCCGCCCACCTCGTTTAGGTAATCCTCTTTTACAAGGTCTATCTTGTTTAGGACTACCAGTGAAGGTAAATAGACACGGTTGCCGGCGATTACGTCTATGAATTCGTCTGGAGTAGCATCCTCCCGCATGATGACATCGACATTGTGCATCCTGTATTCTTTGAGTATCTCTTTAATCGTCCTCTCATCGATATTCTTAAGTTTGACTGTCGCGTTCAAAGTGATACCTCCGGTCTCTTTTTTAGTGATCTTTATTGCCCTTGGCCTTGTGTCACATCTTATCCCTGTATCATAGAGTTCGTCCTGTAGCACCTTTAGCTGCTGGAGATTGAATACATCTATTAGAAATATTATAAGGTCCGCAGACCTTACAACTGCCAGGACCTCTTTTCCCCGACCCCTGCCAGACGCAGCACCGCGGATAAGCCCCGGGACATCCAGGATCTGAATCTTCGCACCTTTGTAATCGATTATGCCTGGAACTACGTTTAGAGTGGTGAAGTCATAGCTCCCGACAGGCGAGTTGGCGTCAGTTAATCTGTTAAGAAGGGTTGACTTTCCAACAGACGGAAATCCGACAATGACGACTGTGGCATCACCTGTCTTCCTGACAGAGTACCCAGTACCTCCTCCACTTTTTAGAGCCGCCCTCTTCTCGACCTCTCCTTTAAGTCTTGCTACCTTTGCCTTGAGCTTCCCGATATGGTGCTGTGTGGCTTTGTTATATGGTGTCCTTTTGATTTCTTCTTCAATTTCTCTTATTTTCTCTTCAAGAGACATCAAAATATATATAAAACATAATGTATTATAAACATTAGGTAAACTATCAAGGTTATCCAAGGGGTGAGAAATGGCAGAAGACAACGTCGTGTATATCGGAAACAAACCCACCATGAACTATGTCCTGGCGGTTACAACACAGTTTACAAAAAATCCAAGTGAAGTGGTCATAAAAGCCAGGGGCATGGCAATAAGCCGGGCGGTCGATGTGGCAGAGGTTGTCAGGAACAGATTCGTGACAGAGGCCAGGGTGAAAGATATATCAATCTCCACAGAGGTGCTTGAAACAAAAGATGGCGAGAAGATAAACGTATCTTCTATTGAAATCACCCTCGCAAAATAGGGCAAGATAAGATAGATTAGATAGGTAGATTAGATAGATTAAGGTGAGTATAATGGATATTTCAAAGATGTTTGAGATTGTAGAAGAGAACGACATCAGGTTAAATGTCACAGTTGAGGACAAAAAGGTCTTTGAAGTAAAGACAAATGACAAAAATATTGATATCAATATCCTGGATGCCGAGAGGGTGAAGAGCCTTATAAAGGAGCTTCGTAAATGGAAGAATTAAACGCCCTTAAAGAGATTGCAGGAGACCTCAAGGAGAAGGGATATACCCTCAACCTCTATAAGAACGGGAAATTGATCATCCGTATTGGGAAGGGTGCAAGATCAGGGCTTCTCTCTCTTTTTGGCCCTATTGAAGTGAAGGATTTAAAGGCAATATTAAAATTGATAGAAGATTAAAAACCAGGCTATCTGTTTGCCGGGAGGGCATATCAGTTATTCCGTAAAGTATTTATATCAGGCCAGGTAATACTTTTTTAATAATAGTAATATTAGATGTGATTATTATGAGAATAGTAAAACTGGAGAAAGGATTGGAGAAGAGACAGGTGTGTGCTGGTCGAGGTGCCCCGGGATGCTGCTGAATCTATCGGAGTTCCTGCTCCCATTAACCGCCCTCATGGTCGGGATCAAGCACGGCGTGGACTGGGACCATATTGCTGCGATTATGGATATTACCAGTACCCAGAACAGCAAGCGTCGGGGGATTTTCCTGGGCTTCCTATACGCGGTCGGGCATGCAAGTGTGGTAGCTGCCCTCGCTCTGGGTGCGCTTCTCATCGGTTTCTCCCTGCCGGCAGGCACAGATATGCTAATGGAGAAGGTCGTGGGTATCACCCTGATTTTGCTCGGGATCTACGTTCTCTATGCACTACGCAAATACAGGGGTGAGGATTTCAGGATGCTCCCCCGCTGGGCGATCTTTGCAAATGGGGTATTGAGGGTCTACGACTGGGCTGTGGCGAAGGTCACCAGAGCTCCCAGGAAACATCACCGGGTGCTCAAAAGCGGCTATGGGAACACCTCCGCATATACCATTGGAATGATCCATGGTATAGGAGCAGAGACACCTACCCAGGTGTTCCTCTTCGTCCTGGCCCTGGGTGCAGGTGTTGCAGGTGGTGTAAAAATCGGTGCTGTCCTGATCCTGAGTTTCGTCCTCGGTCTTGTAATCACCAATACCGCCATGGCTGTCATTGGGGCATACGGCTATGCTGGGGCATCGAATAAGCATAGACTTTACAGGGCTGCCGCCTTTGTTACAGGGTCTTTTAGCATGGTCCTGGGACTTGCATTTATCCTGGGTGGTGTGGATTACCTGCCTGACCTCGAGGCTCTGTTAAGTGAAGCACAGGTAGGACAGTAAATATCTGCATATCATATGCGTTATCATATGCGTCTGGCGTCTGCCAATGTTTTAACTTGCACAGGTTACTTTAAAAGTTACTTTAACGGAACACAGATTAATGGAGCACGGATTAATGAAGCACTGATTAACGGAGTACTGATTACTGATGTTTGAAGAATTTGAAGAACAGGCATTAACTGCATTAAAAAAGGTTATGAAGTTAAAGGAGATCGAACCTCCTGGAGCGTCCGACATAAAATTTGAAGAGCCGATTGAAGAGTACGGCGATATCTCAACACCTGTGTGTTTCGACCTTGCCAGGGTACTGAAAATGTCCCCGAGAGAGATTGCAGAAGACTTCGTTAAAAAGATCGATATAAAAGGCACCTACATAAAGGAGGTCAGACCCAAGAACGGATACATAAACTTCTATCTGGACTATGAGAAGATCGCCCCTAAACTGATAAAGAAAGTAAAGGATATGAAAGATGAATACGGCAGGGGGAGGATAGACCGGAACAAGGAAAACAGGGACATAATCATCGAGCATACGTCTGCAAACCCTGACGGGCCTATCCACATAGGACATGCGAGAAATGCAATCATCGGAGATACACTGTCAAGGATTATGCGGTTTGCAGGATACAATATAGAGACCCAGTTTTACATAAACGATATGGGCAGGCAGCTTGCTGTAGTTGTCTGGGGGCTTTCAAGGAGCAAACTGGAGAGGACAAAAAAGAACGATCTGGCGATCCTGGACATCTATATCAGGGCAAATAAGATGGTCGAGGAAAACACCAGGTATCAAAACGAGGTCTCTGAGCTGATGAGGAAATACGAGTCAGGTGATAGGGAGGTGATAAAACAGTTTGAATATGCAGCAAATTACTGTCTCGAAGGCATCAGGGAAACACTTGAAAGGGCAGGTATCCATCATGACAGATTTGTATGGGAAAGCACCTTTGTAAGGGATTCATCTGTGAAAAAGGTAGTCGAGAGACTCAAGGGTACCAGGTACCTGAAAGAGAACGAAGTGATATACCTGGATCTCAGGGAATTTGGCATAAAAAAAGAACTGATATTAATGAGAAAGGACGGCACCTATCTCTACACGACAAGGGATATTGCATATCATATATGGAAATCTGAAAGAGGAGATGTAATCGATGTCCTCGGGGCAGACCACAAGCTTGTGGCACAGCAACTTTCCGCAACACTTAAAATTTTAGGGGTAAAAGAACCGGAATTTATTATTTATGAGTTTATATCCCTGCCTGGCAAGAGCATGTCGACCAGGAAAGGTGTTTTCATCTCCATGGACGAGCTGATAGAAGAGAGCATTAAAAGGGCGTATATGGAGGTTGAAAAGAGGAGACCTGATGACGGTGTAAAGTTCAAAAAAGATATCGCAGAAAATGTGGGTATCGGTGCTGTGAGGTTCAATATTGTCCGCACCTCCCATGAGAAGCCGATAACATTCAGATGGGAGGACGCGCTGGATTTCGAGAGCCAGGGGTCGCCTTTTATCCAGTATGCGTATGCGAGGGCGTGCAGGATACTGGAAAAGGATAAAAAAGGCAGTCTACATGAAGATTTTGCTGTTTCCAAACTCACCTCACACGAGAAGAGGTTGATAAAGGCAATATCGAAATTCCCCTATGTTGTAAAGAATTCCGCCAGGTCGAGAAGGCCGTCTTTACTGGCAAATTATGTAATAGAACTCGCAAACATCTTCCACCGTTTCTATATGTACGACAGGGTACTGAACTCAGAAACTGAAGTATTTAGGCTGAATCTGGTTTATGCAACAAAGGTCACGCTTGAAAACTCACTGAATATTCTGGGCATTAAACCCCTTGAGAAGATGTAGGTAATCGTAGAGATGAGTGTTGAAGTAAATCTAAGAAAAGCGACCAGAGCAGACCTTCCCCTCATTGAGAAACTCCTTATGAGTAATAACTTACCTTACGAAGATATTCCATCGAAGATAGATTCGCTATTCATCGGGTACGCAGGGTCAAAAGTCGCAGGGATGGGTGGGGTGGAGATATATAGGAACTATGGATTACTCCGCTCGGTTGTCATTGAAAGATCTATCAGAGGAAAGGGATATGGAGAGGCATTATGCATCAAACTGATAGAATATGCCCGCCTCAAAGGAGTAACCGAGATATATCTTTTGACTACCACGGCAGATGGGTTCTTTGAAAAGATTGGTTTTGAAAGATTTGACCGCAACATGGCTCCAGCGGTCATCCAAAATACCACTGAATTTAAAAATCTTTGCCCATCATCTGCTGTTTGTATGAGGATGAAAATATCCTAAAAACGGTACCGTTATTTAATAACCACCAGGAACGTCAGCACCAGAAGGGCAATGAACTCAAAAACTGATGCTGCAATGTAAAAATGGATGACGGACACATCAAATATTGGAGAAATTAAGGTATAGAATATCGGACATGTTGCTATTGCATTAAATAACAGTATAACTGAGAACAGTAAAAGACCTAACGTAAAATTGGATCTCAATTTTAGATAGTTTTGCAGAAATATATAGATAAGTACCAGTAATAATATTATACTGCCGACGGTTGATATTGAATATATCTGGGATAACGCCTGGGATAACATGATTTTCCTATTCCTCACAATATTTTAACTAGTTTTTCCCAAATTGATTCCAAATTATTCAGGATTATTCATACACATTCATACACAAAAGATTTTAGAGCGGTGAGTACATAAAACCATTGTGATTCTTATGATATCGTGTGTAATCGTAGCTGGCGGAAAGAGTACGCGGATGGGCAGAGATAAGAAATTTCTGGAAATAGGCGGCAAATACTTCATCCAGCATGCCATTGATGCTGCAAGGACTTTTTCAGATGAGATAATCCTCTCACTTGGCTCTCAAAGTCAGAGAGAAAAAACCATGAAAAAGACCGCGGGGATTACAGACCTCAAAATCGTGGTCGATGAGGTAGATTCAAAAGGACCGGTGGTAGGGGTCTTTAGCGGGTTAAAAGAATGTTCATACGAATATGCCGCAGTGCTGCCCTGCGATACGCCTTTCATCGTCCCTGGGATATTCAAATACATGATAGGCAGGAGAGAGGGATTCGATGCCGTTGTCCCTGTGAGAGGCACAGACGACCTTGAGCCCCTGCATGCGGTCTACAGGGTTTCGCCTATGATAGAGGCGTGCAGGACAGCGTTAAAGAAGGATGCCTTAAGCCTTACAAAAACTGTGAGAAGACTTGGTAAGGTCAACTATATCCCGGCAGAGGTTTTAAGAAAGTATGACAAAGAGCTTGTTACATTTCAAAGCATAAATACAAAAAAAGACCTGGAGTTTTTTAAAGATGGACATTAGAATGAAAGGGTTTCATGAGAGGACTCTGGTGGATGATGCCCTTGAGCTCCTCCTAAAACACATTAAACCGCTCCCTACAGAAACCATCAGGTTCAGTGACGCCTCTGGCAGGGTTCTGGGAGAGGACATCACCTCAGGATATGATAATCCACCGTTTGACAGGTCTGCCATGGACGGCTATGCGGTAAAGGGCGAGAACACGTTCGGCGCATCGCAGACCAATCCGATATTTTTCACACTTGTCGGTGAGGTAACTACTGGGATAAAGCCTGATATTGAAATCGGTGATTTTGAGGCTGTCAGGATTATGACAGGCGGCCAGATCCCAGAGGGTGCTGATGCCGTGGTGATGTTCGAGTACACAAGGGAACTGGATGGTGAAATCGAGGTATTCAAGGCGGTTACACCTGGAAAGAATGTCTCGAAAAGAGGAGAAGATGTCAAAGAAGGCGATATACTCCTGAAAAGAGGCAGGGTCATCCGACCGCATGATATCGGGATAATCTCTGCGATCGGGAGGACGGAGATTGAAGTATTCAAAAGGCCAGAGGTCGCGGTAATTTCTACAGGAGATGAACTCCTTATGCCTGGCGAGGAACTCACGCCTGGAAAGATATATGATTCCAACAGCTACACGGTCTCCTCCCTGGTACTGAAAAACGGTGCTGTGCCTGTGAGGGTTGGGATAATTGAGGATGATTATGAGAAACTGAAATCTGCCATCTCTGATGCGCTTGAATATGATGCGGTGATTTTAAGCGGTGCTACTTCTGTCGGCAAAAAGGACGTCATCCCGAAGGTGGTAAGCGAGCTTGGTGAGATCCTTGTCCACGGCGTTGCTATGAGGCCAGGTGAACCGACAGGTTTTGGAATCATAAAGGACACGCCGGTATTCATGCTGCCAGGCTATCCTGTGGCGACCATCTTCGGGTTCGAGACGTTTGTAAGACCTGCTTTACAGATGATGCAGGGGATGGAAATCAGAAGCCCATATCCAACAGTAAATGCCGTCCTGAAAAGGAAGGTCCCGTCAGAGCTTGGCAGGAGGGACTATGTGAGGGTGAAGCTGATTGGGGATGTGAGAGGTGGTAAGGGACTTTTTGTAGAGCCAATAAGGACGTCTGGTTCTGGTATCATTTCAAGCCTTGTGAGGGCGGATGGTTTTGTTGTTGTGCCTGAGAATACCGAGGGGCTTGAAAAAGGAACACGTGTGGACGTGAATCTGTTTTAGGCCTGTTTTGGGAAAATTATTTGAATATAATCGGAATAAGTGTTCTATTATGACAAGTATTTACGGAAAGAAGAAAGAGGCTTTCAAGCGTTTTGAAGACCCGCTTTACAGAGAGGGTTATGTGTTCCCCTTCTCGATTATAATGAGGATTTTTAAAAAGCAGGGCCAGTAGGTCTGAGATAAAATGAAATCGAAAAGTATATTTGGCTCTTACCTGAGAGGGGAAGCTGGAGAGGATAGCGACCTTGATACACTCATAGAATTTGAGCAAAACATAGATATAGGGCTTTTAAAATTTGTGGAGATAGAGAACTATCTAAGTGACCTTCTTGATATCAAAGTGGATTTAGTGGAAAAATCTGCATTAAAACCAAAAATAGGGAAGCATATATTGAAAGAGGTAGTTTATCCATGAAGAGAGAGATTGGAGATTATATTCAAGATGTCATTGACGCTATGAGAAAAGGCATGAATTGACCTTAGAAGAGTGTGGAAGACTGTAAAAGAAGAAATCCCTCCATTAAAACATTTATTTGAAAAAATGCTGAGAGACCTGGAGAAATGAAGCGAGGCTTTAGAAAAGATCGAGAAAAGCGGGAGATGATAAGCGACCAACTGCGCATAACACCACCCCAAACGGTTTCGCCAACACTCCACCCAAATTCTCCCTCCTTCCTAAAAGGTATGAAATTTAGAAAAGAGAACTTCATTCAGGGGTGTAACGATAGATACAGTAAAAGACGGAAAACTTTTTAAGCTGGATAAATCCAAACCAACCACTGTTAAATGATTATCCTGCTGACAGGCACCCCCGGAACCGGTAAATCCACGGTTACAGGTCTTTTATCAGATGAGATTCAAACCATACATTTAAACGACCTGATAGAAGCAGAAGCAGATAGAGGTGCAGGGATATGCGTTGGATTCGACGAAAGAAGGAAAAGCAAGATAATCGACATAAAAAAGCTATCAAAAAAGGTGAGGGACGTAACCAGGGTAATTAAAGGGGATGCCCTGCTCATAGAGGGGCACCTCTCTCATCACCTGCCTTTTGGTGACATCACAATAGTACTCCGCACACATCCTGGAGTTTTAGAAACACGCCTTGATGAAAAAGGGTTTTCAAAAGAAAAGATCAGGGAAAACCTGGAGGCAGAGGCGCTGGACGTGTGTCTTGTTGAAAGTCTTGAGAACCATGAAAAGGTCTATGAAATAGATACGACAGGCAGATCCCCTCTGGAGGTGAAGGAGGCCATATTAAAGATAATCAGCGGGAAGGGAGATGAATACCTGCCGGGGAAGATCGACTGGTGTGAGGACTTCTTCCAAATTTGATGACGATACGATTGCTAATGTTTCTTTGAATAAAAAGAATGGAATGGAGTGATTAAATTGTGGTTACAGATTAGAATGTATTTACTGCTTGCAGCCCTTTTCGGGATAGTCTATACGTTCGTTGCGATATTTCTTGGAGGTGCAGGTGGCTTTATCTTTTATGGTGTCCTTGCGTCAGTATTCATGCTCATCCAGTACATGATAGGCCCGAAGATGGTCGAGTGGTCAATGAAGGTGAGATATGTATCAGAACAAGAAGCACCGCAGTTGCATATCATGGTATCTGAACTTGCAAAGAGGGCGGGCATCCCGAAACCAAAGATAGGGATCTCACCTGCACCCATACCCAATGCATTTGCATTCGGGAGATGGAGGGGTGACGGCAGGGTGTGCGTCACAGAACAGATAATGAAGCTCCTGACAAAAGAAGAACTGAAAGCTGTACTCGGCCACGAGATTGCCCATCTTAAGAACAGGGATGTGATGGTCATCACAATGCTGAGCGTACTGCCGACAATATTCTGGTATATAGCATGGAGTTTTATATGGTCAGGCGGCAGGAATAGGGGGAACACAGTACTTGTTGGAATCGGGGCATTTTTGATGTACTTTATCACCAATCTGCTCGTACTTTACGGCTCAAGGATACGGGAATATTATGCAGACAGGGACAGTGTAAAACTTGGAAACAGACCCCACCATATGGCGACAGCCCTGTTCAAACTCGTCTATGGCAGCGCCAGGATACCAAAAGATGCCCTGAAACAGATGGAAGGCCAGAAGGCATTTTTTGTAAACGATCCGTCAAGAGCGAGATCTGAAATCACCGAGTTGAAACAGATAGACACAGATCTAAGCGGTACTATTGACCCGCACGAACTTGCAGCACTTAGAGAGAAATCCGTGAAGATCAGCACCAGCGACAAACTGATGGAAATGATGAGCACACACCCGAACATGTTAAAGAGAATAAAACACCTGTCGTCTCTCAAAGCATATTGAGAGTATAAAAATGACATTAATGGAAAAGGCACTTGACGGTAAGTTAACTCCACTGATGGGAGAGGTAGCAAAAGACGAAGGTGTTCCTGAAAAGGTGATAAGGAAGGGGGTGGCAGCCGGCAGGATTGTCATCCCGAGGAATGTTCACCGAGAACACATTCGACCAGTCGGCATTGGTGAGGGATTGAGGGTAAAGATAAACGCAAATATCGGTACATCGCCTGACCATATCGATATAAAAGAGGAGATAGAAAAGGCAAATGTGGCAGTTAAACACGGCGCAGATACCCTGATGGACCTGAGTACAGGGGGGGACCTGGATGAGATAAGAAAAGAGATACTCAAGATACCTGTACCGCTTGGAACTGTCCCGATATACCAGGCGGCAGCAGAGGTCATAGGCAGGGGAAGGAGTATAGTTGACATGTCTAAAGACGATATGTTCAACGTAATCGAGGCCCAGGCAGGGGAAGGTGTTGATTTCATGACCGTCCATACAGGTATGACCAAAGAGAGCCTTGAACGGCTGACAGGCAGGAGACATCGGCAACAGGGGCGGTTGACAGGTATTGTGAGCAGAGGGGGGTCGTTTCTGGCGGCATGGATGCTGCACAATAATGAAGAGAACCCGTTATATGCGGATTTTGACTATCTCCTGGATATTGCAAGGGAGCATGAGGTCACATTGAGCCTCGGTGATGCCCTAAGGCCAGGGAGCATAAAAGATTCGACAGACAGGGCACAGATCCAGGAGCTGATAATACTGGGAGAGCTTGTTGACAGGGCGAGAGAGAGCGGTGTCCAGTGCATGGTGGAAGGTCCAGGGCACGTGCCGCTGGATGAGATTGAGGCCAATGTAAAGCTCCAGAAAAAGCTGTGCAGCGGTGCCCCGTTCTATGTCCTCGGGCCGCTTGTCACAGATATCGCGCCTGGATACGACCACATAACAGGTGCAATCGGCGGGGCTGTCGCTGCCATGGCAGGAGCTGACTTCCTGTGTTATGTCACCCCATCAGAACACCTTGCCCTGCCGGACAGAGAAGATGTCAAAAACGGAGTAATTGCATCAAAGATAGCAGCGCACGCAGCTGATATCACAAGGAGAGGGATTGACCTTAGAAGAGATGTGGAGATGGCAGGTGCGAGAGCCCGACTCGACTGGGAAAAACAGTTCGAGCTTTGCATCAATCCAGAGAAGGCAGCGGAATTTCGAAACAGCCGGCATCCGCAAACACCTGATGTCTGCACGATGTGCGGAGAATTCTGCGCTATGAAGATGGTAAAGAGCTATCTGAAAAAATAGGCGAAATGGTGAAAGAATAGGAATAGATGAAATAGGAATAGATGAAAGAGCAGGCAGGTATTAAAGACCTTAAAATAACTGCGGTAATATTATTGTGCCTCCTCCTTCACTTTCCAAGCTGTTCAACGATACCTATGCTTATAAGTGCTTTTACAGGCACATCCCTGATCGTCCTTATCCCTTTCTTATCAATCAAAACCACGGCAGCGATGGGCGTTGCTCCAAGCCCTTCCAGGAGGTCGATGGCCTCTTTTATTGTAGTACCTGTGGTTGCGATATCATCGACGATGACCACATTCTTCCCTTTGACATCTGAAAAATTTGAAAGCAGAAAACCTGTGTTATTCTTATTCTTTTTGTCAGGTTCCCACTGATGTTTTCGCGACCTTATGACCGCAAGAGACGCATTCATCTCCCTGGCAATCACCGTTGCAATCG
>WAQR01000057.1 GCA_015520145.1 Candidatus Hydrothermarchaeota archaeon | reverse complement strand
GTGATAAAGAAGGTGGTAACTTGGTAACCGAAGCATTGTTGGCAATAAAAGATGCAGAAAAGGAATCTGAGCAGATTATCAAAAAGGCAGAAGAAGATTCAAAAAAGCTGATAGAAGAATCGAAGATAGAAGCCTCGAAGATAATAGAGGACACAAAGAAAAAAGCAGAAGAAAAAGCGGATAATATTATTAAAAATGCCAGAGAGGAAGGGTCAAAAGAGGCCTCAAAGATCATGGCAAATGGAGAAAAAGAAGCAGGTGAACTAAAAGAGAGGTCATCAGTCAATATAGAAACTGCTGCCAAAAAGATAGTCGATTCGATAGTGGGTGTATAACAGCCAGCCAGGGAGAAAAGGGGTCATGAAAGATCCCGATAAAATGACAGAAGTATATCCTGCGTATTAACATAGGACTTATTTTGTCAAACTAGACTGATTGCAATTGGCACGATAATTTTTATTTTGATAATCACCACATTTCAACTGCCCCATCCAGCCGAAACTATAAATATCTTATCTGTTATATTATCCATTATGGTAAATATCCTAATAGTCGATGATGAGCCTGATATTGTCGATATTCTAACGATATTATTGAAAAAGAAGGGGTATGAGGTGTCTGCAGCTTACAGCGCAAAACAATGTTTTGAAATACTGGAAAATAGACGGCCGGATATCATACTTTTAGATATCATGATGCCGGATATGGACGGTGTGGAGATCTGCAATGAGATAAAAAGTAACAGCGAAACCAAAGACATCCCTGTTGTGATGGTAACTGTAAAGTCTGCTGAAGAGGATATTGTAAGGAGTTTTAAAGAAGCAAAGTGTGACGGATACATTGTAAAACCCATAATAAAAGCAAAGATCCTCGGTACTATTGAATGGGTTTTGAAAAACTATGGTGAAACATAGAAGCATAGTATCCCAGCACAACTGATTACTCCAGATCGAATAATTGGATTATTACATCACGGAATGAAAATGGATAAAGAGAAGTGGAGGTCAAAATGTGCGGTAAGAGGTACCTGCTTTGCATGGTAATTGTCGCTGTCTTAAGCAGTGTAATCACAGGTATTATCATCCTATCTTTTGGTATTTATTATATTGATAAAGCTATGCCAAGTCTGCCAGCGCCAGAACCGATGTCTCTTGTCTTAAATGAATCTTCAAGCGAGGAGGTGATAGTAACAAATGTATTCAATAACGTAAAAGACTCCGTGGTTCACATCACCTCTACGAAACTGGAACGGGACTTTTTCATGAGATTAAAGCAGGTGGAAGGCATCGGCTCAGGGGTTATAATAACCTCTGATGGGTACATCCTCACAAACGACCATGTAGTCGTAGATGCTGACAGGATCACCGTCACCCTCCCAAACGGCGATGTGGTCAAGGCAAAACTGATAGGGACTGATCCGAGTACAGATATAGCGGTAATAAAGATAGATGTGCTGTATCCACTAAGACCTGCAAGATTAGGTGACTCCAGCAAGGTCAGACCGGGTCAGATGGCAATTGCAGTCGGAAACCCCTATGGGTTTGATAACACTGTTACAACAGGTGTGGTAAGTGCGGTCAATAGGACACTCATGGCAAGGAACAACTACAGGATAAACGGGATTATCCAGACCGATGCAGCGGTCAACCCGGGGAACAGCGGCGGACCGTTACTCAATTCAAGAGGTGAGGTGGTCGGGATAAACAGCGCAATATTCAGTCTTACAGGGGGTTTTCAGGGCATAGGATTTGCCATACCGATCAATACTGCAAAAGAGGTTGCAGACCAATTAATAAAGAAGGGCACGGTAACAAGGCCGTGGCTTGGCATAACAGGCATGGATCTTACGCCGGATTTTGCAAAAGCCCAGAATTTATCTATTGAGGAGGGTGTTTTGCTTGTAGATGTTGTGGAGGGTGGGCCTGCTGATAAAGCAGGGCTTAGAGGTACTAAACGCTTGGGCAGACATGACGAATATGATTTTAGCCTGGAACAGCTTGGTGATATTATTATAGAAATGGATGGTGAGAAGGTCGAGACAATAGACGAGGTCGTGGATATCATACTCAAACACAAGGTAAATGACAGGATTGTAATCAGGTATATACGAAACGGTGAAGAAAGGGTAACCGAGGTCACACTCGGCGAACGGCCTCATACATAACCGCATAACCGCTTCAAAGAGGGACGAGATGGTCTTAAAACTCTACAATACCCTGACACGCAAAAAAGAAGAATTTAGACCCATAAAGAAAGGGGAAGTCGGGATATATACCTGCGGTCCAACTGTATACGACTGCGCTCACATCGGCAACTTCCGGGCATACGTCTTTGAGGACGTGCTGAAAAGATATCTAAGATACAGGGGCTACAGGGTCAGGCATGTCATGAACCTGACCGACGTGGACGACAAGACAATCGCAGGGTCAAAAAAAGAGGGCATCCCACTAAACGAATTCACAGCCCGCTACATCAGGATATTTTTCGATGACATAAAGACCCTGAATATAGAACCTGCCGGGGTATATCCAAAGGCCACCGAACACATAGACGAGATGGTTGCCCTGATTAAAAAGTTACTTGAAAAAGGGGTTGCATACCATGGTGAGGACGGGTCTATCTATTTTGATATCTCAAAGTTTGAAGGATACGGGAGGCTGTCAAAAGTCAGATTTGATGAGTCAAAAGAGTCAAAAGAAAGGACGAAGCTGGACGAGTATGCCAAAGACGAGGTCAGGGACTTCGCGCTGTGGAAGGCATGGACTCCCAGGGACGGGGACGTATTCTGGGATACCGAAATCGGTAAAGGCAGGCCAGGTTGGCATATCGAGTGCTCGGCCATGAGCATGAAATACCTCGGAGATACGTTTGACATCCATGCGGGCGGGGTCGATCTGGTCTTCCCACACCACGAAAACGAAATCGCCCAGTCTGTATCAGCAACAGGGAAGAGATTTGTGAACTACTGGGTTCACAACGAGCACCTGCTTGTCGAAGGCAGGAAGATGTCCAAATCGCTTGGAAATTTCTATACACTCCGGGATCTGCTGGAGAGAGGGCACGACCCGAATGCCATACGCTACCTCCTCCTATCATCGCACTACAGGCAGAAGCTGAACTTCACTTTCAAAAGACTCAATGCAGCAAGAAATACTGTACAAAGGCTTTCAGATTTCCTGGACAGGATCAAGAATGCGGGGGGTTTGGTGGGAAAGGAGTGGAACGAGAAACTCCACAAAGAGACCATTAAAACAAAAGAGAGATTCGATGATGCGATGGACGATGACCTCAATACGCCCAGGGCACTGGCAGCCATGTTCAACCTGGTTAATAGGACCAATAGAGCGATAGAAAACAAGAACGCGTCAAAAGAGAATCTAGAAGAGGTTTACGATCTCTTCATGAAGTTTGACAGTGTACTTAAAATATTGGAACACAGAGAACACAAAAAAGATGAGATCCCTGAGGAACTGGAAGAGCTGATTAAAAGAAGGGAAGAGGCGAGAAAGAGAAGAGACTGGGAGACCGCAGACAGTATCAGGGACCTGCTGAAGGAAAAGGGTGTAATAATCGAGGATACACCAGACGGACCGAGATGGAAGAAGATAAACACAGACCCGTAAAATCTGTGGTAAAATCTGTGGTATCTCATTTCATCTTTTTATTTTATCTCTTTTTCTTACCCTTTTTACTTCTCTTCTTCTTATGTCTCTTTGTGACCTCGGGTCTATACGGGATGATCCTCATCGTCCCGGGTTTTTTTGGATGGTCTCTTTTTATCTTTTCAACCCGTTTCCTGAATCCCTCATCCAGGCCTTCTGAAACGTCATTATAAGAGAAATAGTCCGCTCTGGCTGCGATTGCAATTTTATTTGCCAGTGCCCTTGCGATCTTGCCCCTCTGGAACCTGGGTGCATATTTTATTACCGGGTGCTGGAATATCGCCCCGTGTTTTGGTGGCGGGTCTTTGTGTTTAAGGTGTCTGAAAAGGGCTTTTTCTGCTCCCAGAACCTGGATCTTGCTTGCCGGCATGTATGCAAGTTTTTTTAATGACCCGGCAATTGAAATGAGTTTTGCCCCGATAAGTGGACCTGTCAGGACAGATATATTGGGAGCGATTTTTTCCATACTGGATTCAATATACCTCAAAAGCCTGT
>WAQR01000056.1 GCA_015520145.1 Candidatus Hydrothermarchaeota archaeon | reverse complement strand
ATTCTTACTCATATAATACTTATGCCTCTAACTAGAATAAAGTTTTTGCCCCTCCCATGCCCACCGCTACCCCCACGCCAATCTGGATTTCGTACCCCGCACCAAGTCCCCGCACCAAGTCCCAGCAGCAAGTTGCGGGGTAGTTCATTTCCGCCTCTTCACTTTTCTTTCTTTGTTTCCTCTTCTGTTTCCTCTTCTGTTTCTTCTTTAACCCTCTCAATCTTTATCCTAAACGGCATTTTCGGATGCTTTATTTCTCTCTCCCCTTTCTCTCCCTTTTTTAAATGCCTGTCCAGGTCCACGAGGTTGTTTAACCTCTCTTCGATCTTTTTGATCTTCATCTTTGCAAGCTCTGACGGTGGTATTGCCTCGTAAACGTATGGATTCTTCCCTGCACCTTCCTTTTCGAGTTTTTTTCTAACCACAATCTTTTTCTTGGTAAGTTCTGCCAATGCCTCTCTCACAGAGCTCGGATAGAGGTTTGCACCTTTTGCAATCTCCTTTGATGTGGACATGCCTTTTTTTGTCAGATACAGGTATACCTTGCCTTTTGTCTCTGTATCTAGAAAAAATTTCATCATGTTCACAAGAGCCTCGTCGAAATCCGCCTTATCCGGGACTTTTATTGTCACTTCCTTTACCATTTCTATCACCTCACTTTTTTATTTTGGCACACTTTTTTATTTTGGATATTGAACATCGTCGGACATGTAGGGATATTTATTTAGATATTTTGTTGCCGACAATATAACATATATATGTCGTGATATATAAATATTTCTGTTGAGGATTTTTGATTGTAGAGTCCGAATATTTTTTCGTTTATCTAACATATCCTGTTTTAATTCCATAATTACCTCTCCTGGTTCGGCGAAAAGGCAAGGCAAGTCCAATCATTGGTGCTCTCGCATTTTAGCCTCATACAATCGCAATATTCTCGAAGAATAGGCCAAGGTGGGTCCCTCTGGTCTCAACTTCCTAATAAATGCCTCATTTGGTATTTCTGCCCATTCTAGCCAAAGCCGCAGAAGTGCTTGCAGTTCCATTCAAACCAGTCACCGTGGAGTAGCTCAGGCCATGCTTTCTCTCATACCTGCATCGCTTGCGTTTCTTCTGTTTCCTGCTGGGATTGGGCTTTGCATGCCCCTTCTTCAGGAGGTATTCGTTTCGACAAAATGCCCCATTGTAAGTGTCATGTGTTGTATGAATAAGGAGTACTCCCATATGTGGGTATACTATTCGCTCGGCTTTTTGTCTCAGGGTCTTGTTCTGGGGTATGTTCGTCCCATGGCGTCTTCGGATATGATGCCTTAGCAGCCTAGCCTCCTGTGTGAAGATGATTCGAATCCTCTTCACAACCCTCCCTCCTCGACCACATACACCCCAGAAGTCCCATCCCACTCTTTTCTGGCCTTTTTTATCTCCAGCCTCTTTTTGAAAAGCGGCATATCCAGAACCAGGGTCTCGAACTCGCCGCCTTCACCCCCGATATGTATCCCACATCTCCTGTGAAGGTCTTTCAGGTCTTTAATACACCCCTCGTCAATCTTCCTGCCAAGCCATGTCTCATCAAGTCCATCTGCCGCCACGGCAGTGATTATCATCTCAAAACCTGCGTCAAGCATCTCCAAAAGGAGCATCTCGGGGTCTTTGTGCCACAGGGGTGCAAAGGACACAAGACCGAGTTCCTCGCATATCACATCTATCCGCTGTCTCTGGTACTCGGACGACAGCGCACCTGATACCACGCCCTGGATGCCGCCCATTACAGAAGCGATGGCGTCCTTTAGGTCGATAAGCTCTCTTTCCTTTTCTCCCCCTGTAATGCGCTTTTGAAAGGGGATGCCCATGCTTTTTGCCATGTCCCCGGTCAGGTGGATATTTGGATGGTGGAACATATAGCTGTCCTGCCTTTTTGGGAAGAGGGTGACAAGACGTTTTATCTCGAATCCCTGGGCGTGCATGATGTATGCTGCAAAAAGAGAATCTTTCCCGCCGGAAGTAAGGGCTATCAGGTTCATTGCAGGGAAGTTATGGAATGTTTCAGGTAAAAGTCTTGCGCCAGGATAGCCAAAATCTTTAAGACCTGGATGGGCGATATTAAAAATGTTGAGAAGGCCATGGGATTTGAGAAATATCTGCAAAAATCGTCTTATATAAT
>WAQR01000055.1 GCA_015520145.1 Candidatus Hydrothermarchaeota archaeon | reverse complement strand
CCCTTATATAAAGTGCTGCGTTTCTGTGTGGATTGTTGTGTGAGTCGTCAGTCATATCGTCAGCCATATATACAGATGCCTCTTTCCTGCATATATATCTGTTACGCAAGGGCTCGGTTACGTAACAGAATTCTGGTGTTATATCGTCCTGGTCGACCTTCTGAGAGCCGTTTTAAGCGACGATCTGCTCCTCATCAATGGTTTTATATGTTCTATGCGTTTACCTATGGGGGAGAGTGGAAGTGAAACGTGGACTTTATTGACTTTATATGGGCACTAGCTATGTCCAGAGGAAAATCTAATAATGGTTGCACTTTTAAAACATTATTGTAATTTTTAAATTTTTATAGTTACATTATTTATTATATATAACCAGTAATATATTCTATTTAATATTGTTAATATAATATATTATTTTTTATATATTCTGTTTAATATTCTAATTAACATCTATTATATATAATATAATATCTATAGTATATATTATAATATATGTATTAAAAATAACATATTTTTATAATAATGTTTGCGCGGCATTGAAATCGTTTACAGCCGTCAAAAATCATATAAAGGGCGGATGACAAAAAGAAACTGTTGTGCCGGGGTAGCCTAGCCCGGGAAGGCGCCAGACTCGAGATCTGGTGCGCTTTAAGCGCGCATGGGTTCAAATCCCTTCCCCGGCGTTAAGGTGATGATTTTATGTATTTTCTCAGACCGGATGCCGCGACAGCGTTTGAAGATAAAGGAGTAAAAAAGGCTTTTAGCAGGTACATCCAGGTCTCCACGAATCAAAAACCTGCAAGATTCATAATCTCGAAGACAATCCCGATATCAGTTGACCTGAATGCAGATGATTTGGCACTGTTAGAGGCGCATGATAAAGCGTTGGACGAGTACAGAAACGCTGAAAAAAGGCCTGTAAAAATCGACGACCTTGCATTCAAAAGCCCGTCACTTCTTGATTTGAAAGTCGAACTTAGCAGAAGAATTCTAAAAAACTGTCATTTTTGTGAGCGGCGCTGTGGCGTTGATAGGACGGCTGGCAAAAAAGGTTTCTGCAACCTTAACGGGATATCCCGCCTATCCTCAGAATTCCTGCACATGGGTGAAGAGGCATGTCTTGTCCCATCTCATACCATCTTTTTTATTGGCTGTTCGTTTTACTGCGTTTTCTGCCAGAACTGGACAATCTCAAGACACAGGGAGGCGGGGACACCCGTCACCGGTAAAATGCTCTCTGAGATAGTCAAAAAAAGACGACTTTTTGACAAAAGCAGGAATGTCAACCTCGTAGGCGGCGAACCCACACCAAATACACACACCATCCTCGACATGTTAAAAGAGCTTGACGTGAACATCCCGGTTGTCTGGAATTCCAACATGTATATGCACAAAGATACCATGAGCCTGCTGGACGGTGTAGTTGATATGTATCTTACTGACTTCAAATATGGAAGCGACAGGTGTGCGAGAAGGCTTTCAAAATGTGAGAATTACTGGGATATCACTACCAGAAACCATCTCCTTGCAAAACAACATGCAGAGCTTTTGATACGTCACCTCGTCATGCCAGGTCACATGGAATGCTGCACAAGACCTATCATAGAATGGATTGCAGGCAATTTCGGTAATGAAGTGCGGGTAAACATCATGTCTCAATACAGGCCGGAATTCGAAGCATTTAAACATGATGACATCAAAAGGGTTATAACAGGAAGCGAAATGAAAATGGCATATAAAATAGCAAAAGAAAACGGTCTGACAAATCTGGACTGATGTCCTGATGCTGGAGGGCTTTGAGATAGGTTTAAGAGGTTTAAAAGAGGTTTAAGAGAGGTTTAATATGGTCGAACTTATTAAAATTATAAGCAAAACGTTTGATTCCAATTGTTATGTTATTCAGGATAAGAAAATCGCATTGATTGATACTGGTTCGGGCTTAAGCTCTGATATTGTCGAACAGATTTCAACCAGAGTCGATATCAACACGATAGATATGATAATAAATACCCACGGGCACGCCGACCACTGTGGAGGTAACGGACACTTTAGTCGCTTTAATATCAAATGCCTTGCCCATAAAAATGATGTCGCTGAGATGGAATCAGGCAGGTTCTATGGTACATCGTCAATGTTCGGTAGAAATATCCCTATCAGGGTCGATGTGGCCTTACAGGGTGGTGATAAAATAGATCTCGGTGGTACTGTACTCGAAGTCATTCATACCCCAGGACATACACCTGGGAGCATATGCCTTTATGAGAGAGATGCCGGGTTCCTGGTAAGCGGAGATACACTTTTTTCAGGTGGGAACTTTGGGAGGACGGATATCGGAGGAAATGAGCTGGAGATGGTCTCATCCCTTGAAATACTTTCCAATCTGGACTTCGACCTGCTTTTACCTGGACACACGAACGTTGTAACAAATGGGCAGAAATTTGCAAAGATGGCTTTTAGATATGCAAAGGAGTTCCTGGATGAGGATTAATGAGAGCTAAAAAACTTCTTGACGAACTCAGATGGCATCCTTCAAAATCTTTAGAAGGTGTCGAGATAACATACGTCCATCGCGGCGCACCTGGTGACGTCATGAGGATAGGGGCTGAAAAAATAATAAAAATGGAGAAGTCATTTTTTATAATAATGAGAAACGGGATAAAAACAAGGATACCCTACCACAGGATATGCGAGATTAAAAAGGGAAACAAGATTTTATTTAAAAGGGGTCCCTGAAAAGGTGATAAGGTGATCCCAGGCAGGTGACTGGTCAAAGTGGGTAACACAATCAAAGTAAAGGACTACATGACAACAAACGTCATAACAATACATCCAGGACAGACTATAGAAGAGATTATAAGGATAATGAGGGACACCTGCCATGACGGCTTCCCTGTTGTCAGGGAGAAGAAACTTGTTGGTATTATCACCACAAGGGATCTGATATTGCGGAAGAAAGGTACAAAAGTAAGGGATATGATGGTAAAGGAGGTCCTTGTCACGTTCCCTGAAACACGTCTGACAGATGCTGCCAGGGTAATGTTTCGGAAAGGTTATTCGAAACTACCTGTAGTTGACAAGGACAGAAGGCTAGTTGGAATAATCACCAATACAGATATTATAAGATCGCATATAGAGAGGGTGACTCCGGATAAGGTGATGAAACTTACCCAGTCTCTGGAGAAGCTACATGCAGTCAGGACGATAGTAAGGCTTGGCAGGGTTAAGATATCAAAGCTTTTACCGACACAAAACAGGGTACTGCCAGACGAGTTCTATGGGCGGGAATATGAGATAAAACGCGGGCTTGCAGAGCCTATCATAGTGATAAAATCCGGCGAGAGGATGATCCTTGTAGACGGGCACCACAGGGCACTGGCGGCTCTTAAAATTGGTATCGAGGACATTGACGCCTATATCATCGTACTTAGCCGTGACATTGAGCTTGGGCTTGAAAAAACTGCAAAGAGTATGGGGCTGAAATCTATCTATGATATAGAGATTGTTAAGGATGTTGATATAGGAATTGTTGATATAATAAGAGGTGAGGATGACGGTTAAGATTGGCGGGATGATCGAGGGTGCAGAGATAGAAATTGAGAAACGCCATATCGTTGTCAGGTTTTCGTTTCCCTGGAGGACTTTGAGTTCTGCAATAGTAGGCGGGGGATTCCTTAATGCCGATTACATCCTAAACCTCCATGTCGAGAAGGGTTATAGGAGCGATTCACCGCAGGCTGACATAGAAAATGCAGTGCAGCGGCTTGGACTTGAGGGTGCAGTTGTCGGCATGATGACTGCGGCAGAGATGAAAAACGCTGTGCAGACACATACATACAGGGCTGACGCAGGGGTTGGTGTAAAGGTGATAGCGACAGGTGGTGTGTCGAATGCAGCGGCGGCTGGCGAGAAGATTGTGATAAATGGTGCTGGTACGAATGGTGCAGGTACGATAAATATCGTCGTCCTGACCGATGCTAAGTTGGAGAATCAGGCATTTGTCGATCTTGTCAAGACTGCTACTGAAGCGAAGGCTCTGGCTTTACACGACCTGGATATAAGGTGCGGTATGTCGGCTGTTGCTGCAACAGGAACGAGCACTGATACGATTGTGGTTGCATCTTCTGGTGCGGGCAGGGAAGTAGAATATGCCGGGACAGCTACAGATATCGGTCAGTTGACCGGGATGGCTGTACGGGCTGCGGTGAGGGAGGCTATAGGAAGCCAGGACGAGATCTTCCCAAACCGCCCGATTGTAAGAAGGCTTGAGGAGCGGGGTATCCTTGTAGGTGATATCACAGCGGCATGGCAGGAACTCTTTGTTCCACATCCGGGCATTGAGGACAGAGAGAAGGCCGGGGAGATTTTCAAGACCATACTTGAAAACGCATTTGGGGATATCAATGTGTGTTCGCTTGTCCTTGCAGGTATGCGGCTGGAGGAGGATGGGAAGGCTGACCTGATACCAGGGATAAAAGATGAATTTAAACTAGATGCGGTGAACATCCTGGCAGATGAGATTATCGGGATGGCTATTGCAGAATATATTGGTGGTACAAGGGCGCGGTTCGAGTATGTGAGGTATGACAGGGCAAAACCAGGGATTTTGGGGACACTTGGGCCTTTTATGGATGATACGATTTGCGGGATAATTGCAGGCGTGTCTTCTAAACTCTATTCGGATTATATAAAATCAAGATCAAGAACAATTACAGATTCATAACCCCCTGGCTCGCACTCGATTAGGAAAGAGGAGATGTGTTAACTGTTTCATCCTGGCCATTGCAAGAAGATATGAAAAACTTATGGAGGAAGTTGTCATATCTGTAAGCAACACGCCTTTCTTATCGCCGTCACAAAATCCCGGTACTCGATACCTGGGGATTCTATGTCCCACTTTCTATAAAAATCTGCCACGGTCTTGAGCAGTTCTTCTTCCTCGACCCTCACCCCGACCAGCGACCTCTCAAGCTCTTCAATCGCCTCTTCTGGAAAGAAAAAGAAATCGCCGGTTATCATGATATCTCTAATCCTCTCATCTGCATCAACTGAGACCCTTAAAATACCGCCCTTCGCCTTGTGTATCCCATGTTTCTCATATTTTCCATGTATCCCATATTTTCCACGTTCCATTCCCGCCATATCTCTCTCCTGCCTCCTATCCTCCTGCATCCCTCCACTCACCGCCTGTATATCCAGGCAGGATTATCATACCTGGCAGTCAATTCGCTTGCAAGGCGCATCTCTTCTGGAGTCAAATCGCTGTCAACAAACTCCACACCAAACGCCTTTGCAAACCCTCTTTTTAGTTCCTCTTTTACCTCCTCTCTCCCGACCTTCTTTCCAAGTAGCTCTGTGAGGGTTGTAACCCTCTCCTCAATCATTTCTCTGGTCGAAGTGGCATATATCCCCTTATCCACCACCTTCTCCTTCCTGATTTTCAGGACCCTTGCAGCGGTTGAGATATCGAAATCTAACAAAAATGTGCCGTGCTGGATCTTTGCCATCCATTTATTGGTCTGGGCATTGCCGGATATCTTCTTTCCGTTTACAAGTATATCGTTCTTTCCGGCAAATGTCCCGCTAAGCCCGAAGCCCTCAAGTGCGTTTATCAGGCCCTGTGCAACCTTTCTAAAACATGGAGCTGCACCTTTAGGGAGGATACCTGAATCCCATCTGGCAACTATGGAATAATACAGTTCCCTTTCATCGAAAAGCACCGCACCGCCGCCGGAAGGTCTGCGGGTAATCGTCAAACCCAGTTTTTTAGCCTCGGCGACATCTACCTCCTGCTCAACACTCTGGAAATACCCGACATTCACAGTCGCCGGCCGGGCAGTCCAGAGCATCAGTGTTGGTTGACCGATCCTGGCAACCGCCTCTTCAACTGCGTGAAGTCTTGGCAGGCTGATGTAGCCCAGGTCTATGTATCTCATTCTGGTTGTCTGTGTGCCTGTGTGTGTGGCTCTGTGCGTGGCAGTGTGCGTGCCTGTGTGTGTTCCCGCGTTTTTGTGTTGTGTTGTGGTTGAGACTGCCTCTGGATTGTTCCAGCATAACGGGTCTGCGGCAGTAAAATCACCGCTGAGATAATAAGCCAGGCCGCGGCACCCGTAGCATTTGCTTTTATGTTCACATGTCCCGCACGCCCCCTTAAGATGCTTTTCCAGGTTTCTTGCAATTTTAAATACCTTCGATGAGAGCATCTTTTCAAGGCGGTCCTCCCTGATGTTCCCTGCATGGACATCCACACCTGTACATGGCTGAACAAAACCCTTTGAACTGACAAAACAGCTTATATAATGTTTGTGACATCCGCGGCCGCAAAACGGTGTCGCGGGCATCCAGTCTATTCCAAACGTCTTATCGATTCTCGACAGTTCTTCGAACAATTGCCTGAGTTCAATGGCATCCACAGCCAGCTCGCTGTCTTTATTTTTTGCCCTGCCCTTTGGACCGAGTCTTAGAAATGAAGGCTGGATATTACGTCCCCTCGCCCAGGTCAGAAGTCCTGGAAGGATACTGAGATTTGGTCTACAGATTACCGTGTTGATATTGAACGTCCGGTATCCTGCTTCCTTTAGATTGTCCATACCCTCCATAATCCTTTTGAAAGTTCCATTAACCCCTGCAAGGGTATCCTGGACATCGGGTGAGATGGAATCGAGCTTCACACACGGGAAGATATCAAGTTTCGCCATCCTATCCGCAACGTCTCTGGTTATCAGTGTCCCGTTGGTGTAAAGCAGGATATCGAGCCCTGTGTTTTTAGCATGTTCTGCAAGGGTGAAAAATCCCCTGTGCATCAGGGGTTCGCCGCCTGTGAAATTGACTGTCCTTGCCCCCAGTTCTTTTGCCTCGTCAATCACCTGACATATCTCACTCACATCAAGTTCTCCGTCTTCTGCGTTTCCTCCATCTGCATAGCAATAGACACACCTCAAATTGCACATCTTCGTCAGTTCGATGTCTATACCAAGCAGCCTTCCCTGCATGCGTGCAGCCTGGATATCTTCATCCCTGAACACCTTTACCAGGCCGTGGACCTGTGACTTTTCATCCACCACCCTTCCATCTGCCATATCTTCATCCATCATATCTTTACCCATCATATTTTCACCCATCATCTGATACTAATGATACTAATCCCTCCAGAATCCTTTAAATGTTATCCACGTCCTGGGTAGAACTTCTTCCAGCGTCTCGTTCGACCTGTAAGATCCGTCAGCAATCTCTCTCTTTTTTAAAGACCTTTCAAGACGCGGGCCAAGTAATTTCCTTACCCTTCTCTCATAACCCTCATAATCTGAGTTCTCAAGCCCTTTGTAGATCTCTTCTGCTGCGATTTTGCCGGCAATAATCCCTGTACATATCCCTGCACCTGATATCGGGTCTGCCATCCCGGCGGCATCTCCCACGAGCAGGACATTCCCCACACATATCTTCTCCAACAATCCGTTAATTGGAAGCATGCCTACAATGGAACTTATGGGTGTTGCATCAACGAATCTTTTCCTGGCAACAGGGTGCCTGGAAATGAATTTATTGAGGAAGGTGCCAGGTTTCTGCCCTGCAAGAGGTTTTGCGATTCCAAGACCTACCTTTGCGCTGTCTCTGCCTGTGGGATATACCCATGCATAACTGCCTGGTGCATAGTCCACGTCGAAGTAGGTCTCTACGGTTGTGGGGTCATCCAGTTTCACACCAACCATCTCGTACTGCGGGCATACGGCTATTTGGCCATTGGTTTGAATCCCGGCAAGTCTTGCAACCCCTGACAGAACACCATCAGCTCCGACTATTACCCTCGCCTTTATTCTAATGCTCTCTCCATCCTTCCTGTAGACCACCTCCCTGGCCTCCCTACCTGCATCGCTGTCTGCACCATTTTTGCCTGCACCATCTCTTCCAATCCCCACTACCTTCGAGTGCATGGAAAATCTTGCCCCTGCCCTGGCAGCCTGCATCGCCAGGAACCTGTCAAAGAGCATCCTTTCGACTATCCATCCCTCTGCCCGGACGACCTGCGACCTGCCGCTGGGGAAGACGGTCAGCATATTCTCGATATCCTGCTGCCTGCATCTTTTGTCCACATTAAAATATCTGGAAACCAGTTTTGATACATATCCTGCGCAGGGTGAGGGGACGCCTGCTTCCCGTTTCTTTTCAAGCACGAGAACCTCAAGTCCTTTTTCAGATGCAAACTTTGCAACAGAACACCCTGACGGTCCTGCTCCAACTACTACAACATCAACACTTGGCATTTCGACACCCTGCTTTTGAGTAAATCGGCATCAATAACCTTAAAAAGGTTTCCATTGCTCCATGGCCAGGAGGAGCAAAAAAGTTAAGTATGTTTACGTTGCAAATATGAAGATGGACAGTATCCTGTATCCAAATCTGGGCCTGTAGCTTAGTTTGGTTAGAGCGCCCGGCTCATAACCGGGCGGTCGTGGGTTCAAATCCCTCCAGGCCCATTTTTTCATCATACATTAGTGTATATTTAATGAGAATTAGCGGTTCAATAATAATACCTACCTGCCAGAATAAAAACAAAAAGATAAAATAAAAAAGGAGGCAAGGAGGTGAGAGAGTGGTGGGCGTTCTCTTCAACTCCGTGCAGAGTGTGCGGC
>WAQR01000054.1 GCA_015520145.1 Candidatus Hydrothermarchaeota archaeon | reverse complement strand
TAAGATCGTCGGCAGCGTCAGATGTGCATAAGAGACAGCTTTGCAGAAACCATTGCAGCCACAGGAGCGACCCCCTAACTCCATCAAGACTCGATAAGGTAAAATCAACCGCCATGGATGTCGTAAGAGGAAATCAAAAAGAAGATGGAAGAGTATAAAAAACCAGGGGGGCGTTGTTAGAGGCATCACCGCTGTCCAATCACCGCTGTCCACATGTCCACAGGGATTTAAAACACACACAAATTTATAAATCCGTCCTTACATACTTATCCTCCATGCCGGCCATGTTAGAACAGAAAATTGTGGACAAACTCGATATGGCAATCGAAAATGCTGTTATGCGCATAGATGACAGTAATGGGTATGCAGTACTATTTTCAGGCGGACTTGACAGCTCGCTTCTGGTAAAGGTCTTAGAGGACCTTGGCAAGACGCCCATCCTGGTCTCCGTTGCCATCAGGGGGTCGCCTGATTTCACGTTCATAAAAGAGGCAGCAGGATATTTCACCTCCCGCTCGGTTTTCAGCGATATCAGAACGCAGGACCTGCCAGGACTTGCAAAAGACGTGATCACAGCAACCGGGGAGAAAAGCCCGCTCCAGGTAGATATCGGCATCCCGATATATGCTGCCTGTAAAGCTGCAAAAGATAATGGGGCATCCATGGTTGTTGCAGGGCAGGGGGCAGATGAACTGTTCGGCGGCTACCACCGCTATCTTGGCATGTCAAAAAATGACCTTGAAACCGCGCTTTTAAAAGACCTGATAAATATCGAGCAGGACAACCTAAGACGCGACAATGCAATCGCAGCTGCTACAGGGGTCAGATTTGCCCTCCCATACCTTGACAGGGAGGTCGTGTCGCTGGCCAGGCAGATACCTGTTGAACTGAAGATTAAAGACGGTATCAGGAAATATATCTTAAAGGAAGTGGCAAAGAAGAGGGGGCTTCCTGATGCAATCCTCAACAGGGGAAAAAAAGCGATACAGTACTCGACTGGAGTAGACAGGGGGCTGAGGGAGATTGCAAAGAGTCAGGGCAAAAGCCTTGGCGAATACCTGGCAGATATCGATATGCCCGACCTTTCAAACTTCACCCCCTTCCAGAAAAGGGTCATGGAGAAGGTCAGGCAGATACCAAAAGGCAGGGTCTCCACATATAAAGAAGTCGCGAGAGCTGCCGGCAGTCCGGATGCATGCCGTGCGGTAGGCAGTATCATGGCAAAGAACCCGTTCCCGATAGTAATACCGTGCCACAGGGTTGTGAAATCCGATATGTCGCTTGGAAGTTATTCTGGCGGGGCTGAAAGGAAGAAACAGCTCCTGGAAGAAGAAGGGGTCGTAATAAGAGGTGGGAGGGTAGACAGGGCTATGCTCTATCGCTTTTAGCAAGGTCTTTCAGCCTTGAGACTCCACTTACCTCATTTATAACATCAACAACCGCTCTCGGGACAAAGTCAACCCATGGTTCGTCATTTAAAATCCGCTTTCTTATCATGGTACCTGAGTACTCCTCTCTGTTGTACATTGGCGGGGTCTCGACCTTCACACCAACCTCGCCAAAGAGCCTTTTTACCAGCGTATTTCCTGAATATACCTTGTTAAACGGAGGGGTCAGGCTTCTTACATGCGGGACCCACAGGGAGTTATTGTTTACGTCAGGTATCGGGATTATGTAATAGTTCTTCTTGATACCGTTTTCATACAGGCTTTTTGAAACCATCATCACCCGTTCACCTGCTGTAAACGGGTTTTCCAGTGTATGGCTTATCTGGGCGCTCCCTATGCCTATTATGATCTCTTCGTTTTCCTTTAATACCTCCCTTATCACATAAGAGTGGCCGTTGTGGAACGGCTGAAACCGCCCGATTAAAAGTCCTCTCATAACTATGCCTCAATCTCTACCTTTTCCCCGCCCCTCACATTTAAAGCTTTTTCAGCATTGCCCTGGTTTACAGCAAGTTCCAGATAGCCCGCACTCCCTACAAGGCATATCAGTTCGCCTTTTTCTGCAAACCCATAGCTTTCTATGAACCTGACCGTATATCTGGCCGTGTTAATCTTCACCTGGAGCACATCGTTGTATTTTATCTTCTTCCGTTTGTCTATCAAGTCCGCCCTGATGTTTGTGATCACATTCCCGAAATAATCTGTGCAGATTATCTCACCTGTTATTATCCCCATCTCCATATTGCTCTCTGTGATATCGAGCCTTTTTACGTCCTGGGTCTCGTTCCCGAATCTCTCTGCTTCTGCGCCGCATTCAATTCTTGCAGCGATTTTACAAAACACGTCTCTCCCATGAAAGGTTTTTGATTTTGATGGGACTGTTATTTCATAGACTTTACGGATATTTTTTATAAATGTAAAAACACCGTTGTCAGGACCGATATACGTGTAGTTTCCTGTCTTTACTATAACACTCCTGCGCCCGGTACCTACACCAGGGTCAACAACGACACAGTGAACCGCACCTTTTGGAAAGTATCCTGTTGTGGTATGCACGACAAATGCAGCGTGCCGGATATCGAATTTTTTTATGTTGTTTGTGATATCTACTACCTTCGCCTCGGGGCATATTGAGTAGATCACACCTTTTAGCGCACCTACATATTCAGAGTCCCCAAAGTCTGTTATAAGAGTTATCATTTTTCTATATCCTGTATCCTGAGATATCCTACAATATCCTACAATATCCTGCGATATCCTACTTTTCCTGCTGTCCCGGAAGAGGTAATACGGTCACAGAAGCCCCCGGAGGGATTCGAACCCCCGACCTACTGATTACAAGTCAGTCGCTCTAACCAGCTGAGCTACGGAGGCAAAAAGTCAAGGATACCGGTTATTTATGCCCGACTTGACTTTTTGTCGACCCTGAGGCAAAAAGTCAAGGATCTTCCTGACCTCTGCCTTCCTGGTTTCTCTTATAATCTTATAAATAATCTTATAAATATATCTCTTTACCTAATTACTTTAATCCTCTCGACCATAAAAATAAATTGAATAACAATAATAATATTTTTGTTGTTGGAGAGAAGATGTACGAAAGAGAAAGAAAAGAGATGGTCGAGAAGCTGGTGACGTCCGGGTATCTCAGGAGTAGAGAGGTCATCGAGGCGATGATGAAAGTCCCGCGGCACGTTTTTGTTCCAGCGGAGATACAGCACCAGGCCTATTATGACCAGCCACTGCCGGTGGGTGATGACCAGACCATTTCTGCCCCGCATATGGTTGCAATGATGTGCGATGCGTTAAGGCTTGACAGAGGTCATAAGGTTCTGGAGGTAGGGGCGGGTACTGGATACCACGCATGTGTTATTGCAGAGATTGTAAAAAGGAAGGTCATCTCTATTGAGAGGGTTGAAAACCTGGTAAAGAGGGCGCGGGAAAATCTTGCAGATGCAGGCTGCGAGCTGGTTGAGATTATCCACGGGGACGGGACAAAAGGCTACGAGAAAGAGGCACCGTATGACCGGATCATTGTTACAGCCGGGGCACCTGAGGTTCCTGATGCCCTTGTAGAACAGTTAAAGGACGGTGGGCTGCTTCTCGTCCCGGTGGGTTCTAGATATTATCAGGAACTGATTGAGGTAAGGAAGGTTTCTGGGAGAATCGAGAAACGGAGTCTTGGAGGATGTGCATTTGTGCCTCTGGTAGGGGAGGACGGCTGGTCTAGTCCTTTTTAATCATCGTCCCGATACCCTCGTCGGTGAACAGCTCCGCAAGGATCGAGTGCCTTACCCTGCCATCAATAATATGAGCAGTTTCTACACCTGCCACGACCGCTCTCACACATGCCCGGGTCTTTGGAATCATCGAGCCTTTTATGATACCTTTTCTAATCAGCCTTTTTATATCGGTTGTCTTCAGTTCCCTCATAAGGCCATTTTTATCTTCCAGGTTCTCCATGACACCCGGCACGTCTGTTAATATGATGAGTTTCTTTGCCTTGACGGCATGGGCAATATCGCCTGCAACCGTGTCTGCGTTTAGGTTCAGGCTCGTGCCTTTTTTTGAAAGCCCTATCGGGGCGATGACAGGGATATAGCCGTGGGATGTCAGGATCTCTATTATTTCCGGGTTTATCTTCTCGGTCTCGCCTACAAGTCCGAGATCTACCTCTTTTTCACCGTCTTTTTTCAGAATCTTTTGAGGCGACTTTTTCCTGGCCATTATGAGTCTGCCGTCCTTACCGGAAAGACCGACTGATTTGCAGCCGCGGGAATTGAACCTTGATACCAGGTCGGTATTTATCTTTCCAACAAGGACCATCTGTGCGATGTCCAGGGTCTCTTCGTCTGTTATTCTAAGTCCTTCGATAAATTCCGGTTGTTTGCCCATCTTTTTCATGGCAGCGGTGATTTCAGGCCCGCCGCCGTGTACTATAATCGGTTTCATGCCGATATATTTTAGAAGGATTGTGTCTTTTATTGTCCAGTTTTTGGCGTCACTGTCGAGCATTGCGTGACCGCCGTATTTTATTACGACATACGCGCCGTGGAATTCCTCGATATAAGGGAGGGCCTCGACCAGTACATCAATGTTTTTCATAAATGTCTCCATTGTAATCCAGGCATTTAAATCTATCCTTCAACCATCTGTCCTTCAACTAAACGTTACCCTAAATGTACCTTGTACCTTCTAACTGTGTTTAACTTGGAGGGTTTAACTGTGAGGGGATATTGGAGGGCCTGGGAAGGAATAGGAATATATACCAGGATTAATCTTTAAGATACCATGGAACTCTTCGATTTTCACATCCATTCAATTTTCAGTGACGGCGAGCTGATACCGGCAGAGATTGTAAGGAGATGCAGTGTGCTCGGCTACCATACGATTGCGATATCTGACCATGTGGATAATTCAAACATCAGGTTTGTCCTCCAAAATCTTGTCAGCGCATGTGAAGAGCTTGGCAGATATTCCGATATCGAGCTCATCCCAGGTGCAGAGATAACCCATGTCCCGCCCGGGATGATGGAACGGCTGGTAAAGGATGCGAGAAAACTTGGTGCAAAGGTGGTGATTGTCCATGGGGAGAGTGTTGCAGAACCGGTCATTCCCGGGACAAATTTGAAGGCAGCGGGCATACCTGGAGTAGATATCCTGGCGCATCCCGGCCTGATAACTGTCGAGGAGGCAGGGATTGCAGAGGAGAACGGGGTTTTTCTTGAGCTGACAGCGAGGAACGGGCATTCATTAACCAATGGGCACGTGGCACGGGTGGCACAGGAAACCGGTGCAAGGCTGCTGGTGAATACTGACGCCCACTCACCTGAGGACCTGATTACAGGTGAGGGAGCCCTGCAGGTGGCTCTCGGTGCTGGACTTGGGAGAGATGATTTAGAAAAGGTTCTGGCAGTTAATCCGCGGGATCTGATAGACAGGATACTGGAGTGATGATTTGTGAGACCTCTTGGAGATTTCAGCCATGTAACAAGAAGCGGGAATATCGTCTTAAAGGGCGGGAAGGATACCAGGGTACTCCCGGCACTCTATGCCCCTGTTGTGGTGGAGGGCGAGGTTATCGGAAAGGTCAGCGATATCATCGGGCCGGTGTCAGGGCCATATATTATAATCAGGCCAAAAAAGGGGGTCGACCCGGGTTCTATGAAAGGTCTGAAGACCGCGATGTTTTTTGAGTCTGAGAGGGTTTATAGGGTTTGTAAGAAGGATAATAGGAAGGGTAAGAAAAAGAGATATTATCGAGGGAGGCGGGGGAAAGGTATGAAAAGAAAGGTATGATAAGGTATGGTAAGGTGTGATACGTAGATGGGAATGGAGATGATGTGCCTATGTCAACATTTGCAATACTGCCTGTTAAATTAAGAAATTCGAAGACCAGGCTATCCGGCATCCTTTCTCCAGAGGAACGGAGGGGTCTGACAGCTGCAATGCTAAAAGACGTTCTGAGTGCGCTTGGCACGTTTAGAGGACTGAGGAGGGTGGTAATCAGTAACGACGATGTACCATCAGCACTGCCTGAGATGGAGTTCGAGTTTGTTTACGAGGATGGGAGGAGGGGATTGGAGGAGGCTGTGGGGATGGCTGTAAGATATGCGGTGGAAAACGGTGCGTCATCGACGCTGTTTGTGCCTCCTGATACGCCTCTTATTATGCCAGGACACGTCCAGGATATCCTCGAGCTCGGCAGGACGAAACCCCTGATAATATCCAGGGCCAGGCGGGATGGTGTCGGGATTATCTTTAAAAGGCCGCCTGAGATAATTGGTGAAAAATTTACAAAAACCAGTTTTATTGATATTAAAACCGAGGCGAGGATGAATAATGTCCCTGTGTTTGTTTATGATTCGTTTTCTCTTTCGCTTGATATCGATACCCCGGAGGATATTGGGGAGTTCCTGCGCTGCGGCAGGGATGGTCTGGAAAACCTGGCAACGTACAGATTTTTAAAGGTGTGTGAAAGTGTCCAGAAAAAGTATCAAAAAAGTATCTAAAAGAGGATTTTGTCGTGGATTTCCACTGATATATGCCCTTGTGACCAATAGTATTATATTCTAGAATAGAGAGAAATATATTTACGTGGTGTAAATGTATTTGAGTAATAAGGCGCAGTTGTTCTCTCTGGATATTATGCTGGCGCTGGTACCGCTTACTATTGCGCTTGGCATATCTGCCAACGCGATGTCTGGCGTGGTGAACCAGATGCAGGAGTATTCAGATGCGTATCATATGAGAAGGATGGCTATAGATGCCGCTGATGTAATTGTTAAAACTGCCGGTACGCCTGAAGACTGGGAGTCGAATAATTCGCCGTCTATAGTTGGCCTGGCGGTGTTTGATACTGCATCGAACAGAACAGAGCCGAATAAGCTGGATATCAATAAGATAGAAAATATGTCAGGTGCATATCTTGCGGATTTACTGGCGGGTGAGTTCAGCTATTATAATCTCAGCATATATCCGATTAATGCGAGTGCTGATGTGAGCTGGTTTGAGAATGTGAGCTGGTCTGGTGGGTCTCGGGCAGATAAGAAGGATATTGTGGTTGTTGAGAGGTTTGCCTATCTTGAGAATGGTACGAATACGACATTTGTTGGTGTCAGGCTGGAGGTTGGAAGATGAGTAAGGGTAATGGGTTTATTTTCACGATGGATGCAATTATTGCACTGGTGCCGGTTTTTATTATTGTTGCCAGTGTTTCGACTCCAGGTACTGCGGATAGTATTGCACTTCAAAGCCAGTTTCTGGGAGATATGAGGAAGGGGAATGACATACTGGTGTCCATGTCTGCTGGCGACGCGTTTGATACTGCAAATTCTTCTGCTGTGAATGAGACGCTGGGGTCGCTGATTCCCCCGAATCTTGGATATAATTTTACCATGACCTACGACCTGAATGGGACTGAGAGTCTGGAGATATTTAATCTGAGCAGGGGGAATATGAGTGAGGCAGAGAGTGTTATGGAGGCGGAGCAGGTCGGGCTGTACTGGACTCAGGAGATTGTGGATGATGTGCATATGGTGTCGCATAATGCGTTTAATGAGTCTGCGTCCTGCGCAGGCGATGCTGAGAGTGGTAATGCCACATATAATATGACGGTTTATGTGTCTAGTGCGGATATGGCGGAGTATGACTATTATTTTGTTGTGGATAAGGATGATACGGGGAGTCTGGCGGCGTGGGTGCAGACGTGTCAGTTCCCGTTCTGTACTCCTGATAATGATGGGTGTGAGGATATTTCCTGGTCTGATATTACCATACCGAAGTTCGATAGCAGTGTTTCGTATAATATGTCTAAATATTATTTTTCGAAGAATTACCTGTATCCTGATAGTGTCAATTATGTCTATGTGAAGGTTACTGGAAGCGGTGAGTATGCGGATTTTTATGTGATGAAGGCTCTTAAGAAGATGGATGAGGATTTTGTTGATCCTGAGACTGCAAGGAACCCGCAGGTGGTTTTTGTGTCTTTGAAGATTTGGAGAGAGGAGTGATTGAGGAGGTCAAGGCAGATGTCCAGGGGTTTTATGTTCAGCGGGATGGGTTTTTTGCTGGCGATTCCGGCGGTTATTATTGTGGGTTCGCTTCTGGTTATGATGGAGACTGGGGATGAGGCTACAGGGGTTGCTGTTAGTTCTGATGTCGTGTATTATACTGCTAATAATGTGAAGTCACATTTCGAGGAAACTGCCGGGCGTCTTGTGTGTACGTATACGACTAATTATACAGGGATAAGGAATTATCTTGTGAATAACTGGACGACCTATATCGAGGGCGAGTATTCTTATTCGAGGGGGGTTAATATCTCTATTGATGAGGAGTATCTGAATGCGAGTTATAACAGCTCTTCTGACAGCATACAGATTTATAATGGGACGAATACAAGTCAGGGTATCAGGATGGTTGTTAATAATACCTGGGGTACGGTTATGGAGACCAGTCTGGGTTCTCTTAATCTTTCTGTGGTGTGCAATGTCAATCCTGTGGTGAATATCACGTATCCGTATCCGCCAAATAAGACCTGCAATTGCAGCATGCCGTGGACTAATGGGACTGCCTGGGACCCTGACGGCGTTGTCCTGGATGTAAGGGTGAATAGGAATGGAACTTCATATCCTGATTACGGGGATTATGTGAGTGCAAACGGGACGTCTGACTGGAACCGCACGTGGAGCCCGAGGAGGAACGGGTCGTATACGATATCTGCATATGCTGTGGATAATGAGTATGCAAGGTCTGTTACGAAGTACCGGAATGCCACTGTAGAGGGGTGTCCGTGCGTGATAAGGTATACCGGTGGTACCACGGTATACAAATACAATGGCATGGGGCATGGGAAGCATGGAAATAAATATGCCTTCGTGAATTTTACCATTAGAAACGATGACATTGTAGATCTAAATGTAACCAATCTCACTGTTGAATGGAATAAAACTTCAGGGGTCGAGGTGTTCTTGGTTGGGGTATTCTTTAATGGTTTGGACGTATGGAACAGTGGTGGAGCAACCAATGTAGGAACGCCTGTCACGGTACCTATAAACAATGGGGATGGTTATGTAATCCCTCCAGGCGGCATCGTAACAGTGAAATTAGAATTTACATGTCTTGAAGGGATGGGGATGAGTTGTGGTATGGGTATGAATAATATGAATGATCCAGATATGAGAAACGTTCTCTTCAACACAACATACTATATGGACGACGGTTTCTCATGCAGTCCAGGAGAGTTCAGGACACCTCCATAAAGTAGTTGAATAGAGAGGTAATGGAACCCGCTTCTCACATCTTTTTATCTAATTTTTGACCTCGTAGCTCCCGGCATCAGTGGCATAGACCCAGTACCCGTATCCAGGATCCATTGTGGTCAGCGGGCCACGCGGGTCTGTTGACCTCTTCCATCCAGTACCTGTCCATGCGTATACGATAGAATAGTTTATCGGGGACAGCACGTCTGAGAGATTTTGAGTACTAATGGACGGATACCCCACAAGGTTCCAGCCAGGGGTTACGTTGATTGTCGTTGAAGCCGGTGTTAGTAAGAGGTTCCTCTACCCCCAAGGCAAAAGTAAATGAAGGGATAAATAATGGAATAATCAGTACACCGAACAACAACTTTTTGTTCATATAAAATACCTCCACGAAGTTATTATAACAACGAGGAAAACCGTTAAAACTGTTAATACAGCTGAAACTACAATACCTCCTATCACTACTTTAAGAATATCAAAAGTAGAGTGTTCAACTCTTAGTCGTTTGAATCCAACACCGACGTCTATTAAACCAATTAACGCAAAGCCAAAGAGCCATAACGCCCCCCAAATCTGGTTTTTTACATATTCTATACCATATTGATATTCAGTTAAATCTGATAATATCAGTGCTCCAGGAATGGCAGTGAGGAAAATGAAGGGCATGCCGATAGAAATCAATGTCATTGGAAGCCAGTTTTTTCTGGTTAGCCCATATAGAATAAAGATATAGGTGAAAGTATAGAATATTAGGAATATAAGCAAGCCCTCAGCGGGAGTATAAATCCCTCGAGTATTACTAATCGATATAACGTTGGTCAGGACAATCAAGCTGGCTATCCAGAAAGTAGCACTTTTAACTTTTAGTTTTTCTGCCAAACTAAAATCAATAGTCGCCGATAATAAAAAGGCTGCACTCAAAGGTATTAATAATAAAGACTCAAAACCGCCCAAATACCAACTCAATGATGAGGCAAAATCCATATCGAATTGGCCGAGCACCTTGTACTGATAGATTATTTTATAGACGATCTTGATAAACATGACTGACACATAAAGGAGCATAGCAACCAATAAAAACTGGATTGCAGTTCCTGCCGTTTTTTCCTTCGTTATGATATTCACCGTTTCACCCATTTTACGACACCACATTTTTTCTTGACATTTCATGTCAAAAATCCTCCAATGAGAACTACACCACCGAGAAATAGTGCTGGTACTACTACTGATATTGATATTCTTGTAATAACAGCTTTTAAGATTTCACTGGGCGAGGATTGAACTCGCCATTTACTGTAACCTGTGTATATGCCAGCCAGTCCTAAAAGGACTAAAATAAAGAAATATCCTGCGTCTAAAATCTGACTATCACCTGATAATATAATTGTAAGGATACCTCCGAACAGAAGGAGTGGGATTCCCGTGGAAATCAGTGCTGGATAAAGCCAGTTTTCATAAAATAGCGAGAGCATGATGAAGACGAACGAAAAAATGTAGAAAAGCGCACCAATTCCAGTACCTTCAGCGAGACCATAATACTCACCAATTCCAAGAAACGACAAGAGATTAGTTAAAATAATAATCAAACACAACCACGCAGTAGCAATCTTAAGTTTTATTTTTTCAAGGAACTTGAACTCCGCATTTAGAGATAGTAGAAATACAATACCAAGTAGAACCAAAAATCGAATCTCTCCTCCTACGTAGTTATTGAGTTCTGTTCCGAAGGGAAGGTCATATTGACCAAGTACAAAGCTTAGATAAAGTTTTTTATAGACCAGTTTCAAAAGCATGTACAAACTCCAGACTAAGGAAATTCCCATTAGAACCGGGACAACGATTTTAGCAATCTTCTCACTTGTAAATTTTATCATCTACTGCATCCTATGAATCCACATGTCGCACTGCTATTGACTATATCCTGTGTAAGAGTATATGTCCCCGAACTCGTTATATTAGTACAGCTATTAACTTCAACTGCCCCAACCTGCCCCACCCCAAAAATACCAGACAGAATAGCCAGGTAGAAGATTTTCAAATTCATGGCGATCCTCCTGTAATTGATCTCTTTTTTATTTCTATTTTCGTGACTGCTTGAATTTCTAAAGTAAAATATATAAATGTTTCGAATCCTGGCTGACAAATCATGTATCGGCAGCGCCCTGTTAATATGTAGGACAGCGGCGGGAATAATCTCTATAATCCCCTCAGGCGGCATCGTAATAGTGACATTAGAATTTACATGTCCTGGAGGAATGGGAATCGGGTGAGAGATAGGCATGAATAAGGATGACCCAAATATGACCTGCAAAATCTC
>WAQR01000053.1 GCA_015520145.1 Candidatus Hydrothermarchaeota archaeon | reverse complement strand
TTCCTTCTAAGAGATGTGAACTCGTCCTTCCCTGCTGGACTTGTCTCCATCTTGTAAGCCTTTAGTGCTTCCTTTAATTCTTCCTCGCCAAACATCCTATCTATTTAAATAAAACGCAGTTAATAAATATTTTGTTCTTTCTCTCTCATCTCCTGGAGGCCATTACTGGACAGCACCCCCTGCTGACATATAAGAGATAAGGTATTAAGGTTTTATTACATGCCGCTGTTGTTCGGTTCTACTACCCGGAGGGTACATCCACGTCTACCGCTCCCGCATTATTGTTGTTATCACTGCCTGCATTCACTTTCCCGTGATGCCCTCCGTGGCCGCCCATCATGCCGCTGCCCATGCCACCGCGCTGTGCTTCAATGACTGTGGACATGGTTGCGAGCACTACCACAAAAACTACAAGTATTGTCAACAATTTTCTTATTTCCATTTCAATCACGCCTTACTTGCCACATCCTCTCTTAATCTGTTATAGATCTCATCTGCTTTATCACTCCCAAATATTCCCCTTAGCACATTCTGTCTAAGCGAATATATCAGCTCCTCGATCTGCTCTGATGTCACATATTCTTCATCTATACCCAGTTCTGCAATCTGATTTTTAATTATCCTGTCCCCGATCTCATCGCCGGCTATTATCTTTATGGTCTCCTTGATATACTCCAGCATTTTTTTCTCGGTTCTGTCCGTTCTATTCTCACCCCGCCTGTACTCCCTGTACTCACCAAGTACCATATCTGCAAAGTCGTCTGCAGGCTCTTTAAGTCCAAGTTTGTCCAGCAGCCTCTTTCTGTCAGTTGGAACAATTCCGTCATCCCGCTCTTTTCGCCCGCCATATTTGAGTGGGTCATACTGCGGCCAGGTCCTTGTACTTTGACTGCCCACGTCCCCTGGTCTGACCATCCCCTCACCTGTGGCAGATATCTTCATGGACGCCTGTTTTACAGCCTCTTTTATCTCAGGAGAGATATCCTTCGGGGTGATTTTTTGTTTGGGTGCATATCTAAATAGTTTGCTTGTATTCAGATCTTTTGCAAGCCATATATCTGTATCATCCAGCTTGTAGACATTTACATAATTTTTAGTGCTGCGCAGTATCCTCTCCATCGCAGCGTCTCTTAAAAATGCATTCCCTGATTCCGGGATAACATAGGAAGCAGCAATTATCTTCCCACAATCGAAAAGTATTCTCCCTCTCTCAGGTCCATCAGGTCCTTTTGTATGTAACTCCACATAGCCACAAAATTCCCCTTCTTCCAGCTCCTTTATAAGTTTCTCTGGCTCTATATATCTCAAACCCATCCGGTATTCTTCGCCTTTTGGGAGTTTAAGGACATCCCGAAATACAATATCCTCCGTTTATACCACCGCGTCTATTTCATTGTCTATTAATATTAATTTAACGACAATTAGTGACAGCCGCCACAGGAAGGACCACACCCAGAAGCAGATGTATTGGGATTGTTGATAGTAAATCCTGCACCTTGCGGTGTTTCTACGTAGTCTATTTCTGAACCATCCAGGACGATCTTGGTCTTTTCATTCAGGAATATCTTAATCCCACTGCACTCTATTACCTCGTCTCCTTCTCCGGGTTTCTCGTCAAGGGTCAGCATGTACTGAGGACCTCCACATCCCATTCCTGCAATGGATATCCGTAATCCAAAATCCTGTTTGTTCTCTTTTTCGAGTATCTTCTTTAATTCCGCTGCAGCTTTTTCTGTTATATTTACCATTTCACCACCTTTGTTACGTTGTAATCTCTGGTTATCATCACAAATAATATTTGAACGTATTCCCTTTAATACCTTTGGGACATCAACACAGATACTGACATGTTCTCAGTAGCATTTAGTAGCATGCGATGCCAATCAGATTTATAAATATGTCACGTGATAAGTAGTAGTAGCCTATGGGAGAAAGATCTGTTTTTTTATATCCCATAGGCCCCCTCCCCCTTCGATGATTTCCTCAGACGCTCCAGACGTTCTTCATCTTTTTCACGTTCGAAAAATAAGACCTGGTTTCATTCATCATTGGAAACTATCCATATTTCGTGCCTGTCCATATCCATCTTTATGATTCTGGCATTTTTGATCTCTTTTCTTTCTCCAAGTAGCCCGACGACTACAAGGTCATTACCTTCTGCTGTGATTAATATCGCTTCGTCCAATATCTTTTCTTTATTTAAATATACCTTTGACTCGCACATGAATTGACACCTCTTAACACCTGTTCAGATTTTATAACATAATAATATAACATAATAACAACGAGAGCAACTTAACAACTGCAACAGCTCATCAACCGTCCCTCAAATTCTCCCTCCACCTCCTCCAGTACTCCTTTGCCTGCTCGCTTACGACCCTGCCTGCCCGTGTCCTCTGGAGGAATCCTATCTTTAAAAGGTACGGCTCCACCATATCGACGATAGTATCGACCTCCTCGTTGAGCGTCGCTGAGAGCGCCTCAACCCCGACAGGTCCGCCGTTATAGAATGTGATTATCGTTGAAATGAGCTTCCTGTCAAACTCATCCAGTCCCTTTTCATCAACACCTTCCATCTTGAGTGCCTCGTCGGCAACCGAATCTGATATGATACCGTCAGCCCTGACTTCCGCGTAGTCCCTGACCCTTCGAAGCAGCCTGTTTGCAATCCTCGGGGTGCCCCGCGCCCTCCTTGCGATCTCCCTTGCACCATTTTCCTCGATTTTAATCTCCAGGATATTTGCCGTGCGCCTGACAATCTTCTCCAGGTCGTCAACACCATAGAAATCCAGATGATGGAATATGCCAAACCGCCCCCTGAGCGGTGCAGAGAGCGAGCCCGCCCTGGTGGTTGCGCCTATTAATGTAAAAGGCTTCAGCGTCATCTTTATTGCCTTTGCAAACGGCCCTTTGTCCACGATGAAGTCTATCCTGAAGTCTTCCATTGCCGGGTAGATATATTCCTCGATTATCTTCGGTATCCTGTGTATCTCGTCAATGAACAGTACATCGCCGTACTCCAGGTTGGTCAGTATCCCTATCAGATCACCCGCCCTCTCGAGTGCCGGCCCTGAGGTCGAATAAAAGTTTGTACCCATCTCCCTGGCGATTATGTGGGCGATGGTTGTCTTGCCAAGACCAGGAGGGCCATGAAAGAGAACGTGTTCCAGGGGTTCTTTCCTCTTTTTGGCAGCCAAAATCGAGATCTCAAGCTTCTCAACAAGGTTCGCCTGGCCGATAAGCTCTTTTAGGCGTTTTGGCCTGAGATTCAAATCGAATTTCTTTTCCTCGTCAGAAATCGGTTTGTATGATACTATCCGTTCCCGTTCTTCCATCAGCCGTTCTCACCGCCTTCTATACTGATTTCAAGCAGCCATCTCCATAAGGGTACATATTTTATCAGTTTATTGTCTATCTCCTCTTCGCCTTCATAATCTTCTGTGATCACGAGCATGTCCCTGCATTTCAGCACCCTGCCAGCCCTTAAGATGGCGTCCACTTCCCTTTTCTTTGTCTTTTCACATTCAATATCAAAGCATACCTGGATCAACTGTCTTAATTTAAGACCCTCTTTTATAACAAAGTCGACTTCGCCTTTTCTATCTTTCCAGTAGAATACCTCTATCTTCCTGTTTTCTGCATACCTTCTATTCAATTCTATGAATACAAGATTTTCCATAGACCTTCCAAGTTCGTTGGTAAATCCATATCCTGCGGAATTTGACAGGCCCGTATCGATGCTGTAATACTTGTTAATCTCCCTCATCTGCTCTTTG
>WAQR01000052.1 GCA_015520145.1 Candidatus Hydrothermarchaeota archaeon | reverse complement strand
ATAGTACTGCATACCCATTACTGTCATCTATGCGCATAACAGCATTTTCGATTGCCATATCGAGTTTGTCCACAATTTTCTGTTCTAACATGGCCGGCATGGAGGGTAAGTATGTAAGGATGGATTTATAAATTTGTGTGTGTTTTAAATCCCTGTGGACCTGTGGACAGCGGTGATTGGACAGCGGTGATGCCTCTAACAACGCCCCTAACAACGCTCCACTGGTTTTTTTGTCCTCTTCAATCTTCTTTTTGATTCCCTCTTACAACGTCCATGGCGGTTGATTTTACTTTATCGAGTCTTGTTGGAGTCATGGGTTCGCTCCTGTGACTGCAATGGTTTCTGCAAAGTTCGAATTATATCTATCTGGCGGTTCTCCATTTGGATTTCTTTAGGCTTCTAAAGAAATCTATGGCGGTATTTCTATTTAAATATTTCTAAGGACTTCTTTAGGAGTATGGCGAGAAAATTTACAATGTCAGTTCCAAATCTGATGTACAAGGCACTTGAGGAAGAGATGAAAGAACGAAAACTGGATACAATTCAAGAAACGATCAGGGTGATGTTATCGGAGTACTTCAAAAAACGAAGCAAATAATTACAAAACAGCTTCTCAGATACCTCTGTTTATAGTTGATATTGAAATTCTTTAATACCGCCTCTATTTCAACGAAAATTTTGAATCTTGATTTGAAGAACCATTTCGTCTCATGGTAGGGTTGTGAAACGGGCAATAGTGTTTCAGGACTATTACAGAAAGAAATCAACATTAAGAAATATACGTGAGAACGAATGAGAAAATATTTTTGTCCCAAAGCCAATTGGTACCATGAATAACAATGACAGCAAACAATCTGAACAATTATGTCGGGACACTGCCGGAAGGATGCAGACTATGTGAGAAAGGGGCAAAGATTGTCCTGTTTGTCACAGGGATATGCGACAAAAAATGTTTCTACTGCCCGCTTTCTGAAAAGAGAAAGGACAGAGACATCATATGGGCGAACGAACGGCCAGTCACAGTAGATGAGGATATTATTAACGAGGCCAGACGGATGAATGCCCTCGGAGCAGGGATAACGGGTGGAGACCCTGGATTGAAGGTTGACAGGACTGTTTCATATATCAGGATGTTCAAAGATATCTGGCCTGATTTCCATATCCATATGTATACGTCGAGTGTATTGAGTATTGGTACGTTAAAAAAGATGAAAAAAGCAGGCCTTGACGAGTTGAGATACCATCTGCTCGAAGAAAGGATGTGGGAGAGTATAAAGGATTCGGTTAGACTTGGGATTGACACAGGTATCGAGATCCCTGCCCTTCCAGGGGATGAGATGAGGATTATCAGGATAGCAGAGAGGCTTGAATCAATCGGCGGGAATTTTCTCAATTTAAATGAACTCGAGTTCTCTGAAAGGAATCTGGAACATTTCAAAAAGAGAGGTTATACACTTAAATCAGAACTGTCGTATGCAGTTAAAGGCAGTGAGGAATCCGCCCTGAAGGTCATGGCGGCCTGCCAGGATTTCAATGTCCATTTCTGCTCATCGAGTTTCAAGGATTCTATTCAGCTTAGAAACAGGCTCATAAGGACAGCTGAAAATGTCGCAAAGGATTTTGAAGTCGTATCAAAAGACGGGCTTCTTTTAAAAGGAGTCATTACCATGGAAAACCCTGATGTCAGGGCACTGGATTCTCTGATGGCAGATCTAAAAGAAGAGTTCGAGATACCTGAAGATCTGATGTATCTTGATAGAGACAAGATGCGGCTGGAAACCAGCATAGAGGTTGCCAAGACTCTCTCGAAACTGAACAGGAAAAAGGGTATAAAATACATGCTGGTGGAAGAGTATCCCACTTTTGACAGGCTTGAAACAGATGTACTGCCGCTCTAAATTCCAGCATAATAACAAAATGGGGCCGCTGAGATTCGAACTCAGGTCCATGGCTCCCGAAGCCACGAGGATCGTCCAGGCTACCCTACGGCCCCAGTCATCTCTTCCTTCTCCTTGCTCATCTGTATTTCCAATAACTACCATTTATTTATATGTACGAGTTATAAAATTTACGACACAAACTTTTAATCTGTAGGATAGAATTCAATGATTACAATGATTATGTTCGAAATCTTTTTTGTATCACTGGCAGTTATCGGTGCAGTAATAGCAGGTATTACCGACATAAAAAAAGGCATAATACCAAACAGACTCACATTCCCCCTAATCGGAATCGGAGTCATCGGGAATCTTGTTTACAGCATATATCAAAGCGACTTTGGCATATTCATCCTCACAATAAAAAGTATCCTGCTCATATTTGTGATAGGATATATCTTCTGGATACTGGGCGGCTGGAGTGCCGGGGACGTGAAAGAATTCATGTTCCTTGCAGCCCTGCTCCCGCGGTATCCTGTATTTCTAAAAGGATTTCTCACACCTACCCTGGCATCCTACCCGCTTATCCTCACAATATTTATCAACACCTTCATCTCAATATTCCCTTTCATCATCCTTACAGCAATCGTTCTCGCCCTCCTTAAAGCAGGTATCCGCGAATTCTTCACACCAGTAAAGAACATCGGAAGATACATGGAAAAATCCTTCTTTATCCTGCCCTATTATATCCTGTTCCTGCTCATCGGCCCATATATGATTTTGATAATAATCCTCTTTTACACAGTAAAAAGAAAATATACGATAACAAACAAAACACTAAACCTTATTATCACCTCAGGGATAATCATCATCTACCTGGTAAAATCTCCGTCTAACTGGAACATTATCCCAATGTATTTCGTTATCTTTACCATACTATATCTGATAATCGGGATATCATGGAATTCGCTTAAAATCGTCAGAGAAGAGGTTCTACGAAGCGAAATGAAAATAACAGACCTCAAAGAAGGAGTGGTCATTGCGGAAGAGATTTATATCGACAAAGACAGAATATTAAGGGACGATAGAGACATATTCAGGAAGATTTATGAAATCATAAAAACAGGGGATACGAGCGTATTGATTGAAAAAAAGAGTATTATCGCAACCATGAACCCGGCAGGCGTTACTACTGATCAGATAAAGACTCTTAGAGATTATGTCACACGGGGCGAACTGGAAGATAAAATCAAAGTAAAAAAGAGCATGCCGTTTGCCCCGGTAATACTCTTAGGCCTGCTCCTCTCTCTGATATTTGGAGATATACCAACAATTATACTGAAATGATACGTATGAATGATATGTAAAATAATTAATAAAGGATGTATGAAGGATAGGTGATGGCAGTATGGGCAGTAGAGGACAGATAACCATAGAGGCATTGTTGATATTCGGGGCAATGATAGTCATATTCCTTATCCTGGTATCCTATACTTTCAATGCCAACTATGCTGCCAGGGATGTCCAATATGTTTCCGATGCCAGATATGCCACAGAACAGATAGTAAGCAATGCAAATATGATCGCCACACCAGGGGATCTTAGAACAATCGAGGTCTATATCCCGGGATTCACATCACGCGATGCCAGCTTTACAATGACGACCAATATAAGCACTGACGGAGACAACATCACCACAATCGCTTCCATAACAAGAAACGCAAGGACAGAGACCTACACCATAATAAAGGACCTGCCAGGGGATGGATGGACAATAAGTCCAGCATCTCCACTCTCAGAATCCAATGGGAGCTGGTACAATATCAGCATCACATGGAAAACTATCACATATACGAGGAGATGAGATGAAGGTTATTAGACCAATTAGATCAGAAAAAGGGCAGATCTCTTTAGAAGTTATTATGGTAACAGGGCTTGCAATCATTCTACTCGTCTCGTTTGTCAACATAGGTCTTCAAAGAGAGGCAACGGCAGAGGATATCGGAGAGACCGGTGAGGTCAGGATGCTCGGCGAGCTTCTGGCAACTGCAATAAACAACGTATATGCCAATGGTGAAGGATTCAGTACCTTTATAGGTGAGGATAAAATAAATTTTACTCGGCTCGGCAATCCCTATATGACAGGAGTAGTTCTACCAATCAATATTACATCCGGGAATATCACAATCACCAAAAACCTGTCAAAAACCGGCGGAACTACAGCGTGGGTTAATATTTCGATAATACCCTCAAATATCACAGGAGAAGACCCGACATCTGAATTCCCGGAGATTACCATCAGAAACAACGGTACATACATAATAATTTATGCAAACTCGACCAATATTAATGTCATCTAGCGTTTAGGGTATCAAGATGAACAATATGAATGAAAGAGGCCAGGTATCAATAGAGTTCATCCTCGTCGCAGGGGCAGTATTACTGATAGCGGTCTCAATGTATCCATTTGCAATGCAGCAGCAGGAATTAAACAAGGCAGTAAGTGCTGCACGGGAGGGCGCATCATATGGCGCAGGACTTAGAGGGATGGGATTCACGCCCCAAGGCGGAGCCTCTCTGCCGGGCGGTATGGTTAAGATCGAGGGCATGGTAGTTAATAAGACAGGTACTGTATCAGGGGACTTAGAGGAGTACCAGATAACGTTTTTTGTTTACGCACCTGAATATATGCAGGGTAACGGGGATTGCAGCAGTGCGGGAAACGAGCTAGGGAGCACTATAATAAATCAATCTCTAAGCTATATTCACCGGGCGTTTTATGGCAACTGGTCTGCAACACCTCCAGGCAGTGTTAATGCAAGTTATTATTATTTTACAGTTACATGCCAGTACATCTCCTGATTTGATATGTAGCATGATACTATCTCAAAACAAACCGTTGAAAGCTATCGCTCACGTCAAATACTAGAGAGTTTTTGATTAACTACACTTTGCTCAAATTTATCTTCCAGTGAACAAATGGGGTTAATAATTCTAAAGGATAGAGGTTTTCAAAATCCTCTTTAGAAAGATGTTGAAAATTAAGATAACAACCCCCTATTCTGGCAAAAAGCTAAATAGTCCTAGACTAATTTAGGAAGACTATGGCAGTCTACACAGCATCAGATTATATAATCGGTTTTGCACTTCTCCTTATCATCTATAAATTATTAAAAGACCATCTGTTCACAAAAATCCAGCTTGACGAATATTTTCTGATTTCCATCATACCCCCGATTATCTTTGCACTGTGCATACGGCTTCTGGCAGACGCAAACGTTTATGCCAAAAACGAGCTGTGGAGTGTCACACCAGGCGTTTATGTGCTCGGGACAGTTTACGGTACTGTACTGATTGGTACAGGTTACTATATCCAGAAGACAAGAAACATTGAATACTGGAAGACGGTCATTGTCATCGGGGCGGTTACCATCCCGTATTTTTTTATAAAACTCGTGCTGGCGATGCAAAATCCCATAAATTTCTTCTACCCGGTTGGCCTTGCAGGCGTTTTGACCTCTGCTGTTTATCTGATATTAAAAAATTTTGGCCCGACCAGGTTTATCACAAAAAAAGAAAACCTCCTAATAATCTTCGCGCACATGCTCGATGCATCTGGAACATTCATAGGAATAGATAAATTTGGATTTTCAGAAGAACACCCAATCCCGGAGTTTTTAATAGGCCTTGCAGGCACTGCTGCGGTCATGATTCCCCTAAAACTTTTAATAGTAATTCCTGCTTTATACTTGATTGAAAAATGGCAAAGCGAGAGTCCCGGTTCTGACCTGGACTCAAAGATGTTAAAAATCATCATATTCATCCTGGGTTTTGGCCCTGGTATGAGGAACTCTTTACTTCAGACACTATGGGATGTGCAGTCATGAGAGAAAGATGGGAAAATGCATTCAGTCAGTGGTATAACGACATAATCGAAAAGGCAAAGATCATTGATGTAAGATACCCTATCAAAGGGCTTTACGTCTGGTTCCCCTATGGCTTTAAGATAAGGAAAAATCTGCTAAAGATAATAAGAAGACTCCTAGATGAGAGCGGGCACGAAGAGGCACTGTTCCCTCTCCTGATCCCTGAACAGGAGTTCGAAAAAGAGGCAGTGCACATAAAAGGATTTGAAGACGAGGTGTACTGGGTCACCCACGGCGGGCGAGACCCGCTCAACGTCAAGCTGGCATTGAGGCCGACATCTGAAACAGCGATATATCCGATGTTCAAGGTCTGGATCAGGGCACATACAGATATGCCGCTTAAGGTCTATCAGATAGTAAATACGTTTCGATACGAGACAAAACACACGCGCCCGCTTATCAGACTGAGAGAGATTACTACCTTCAAAGAGGCCCATACTGTCCACTCCTCGTATGAAGACGCAAGAAGGCAGGTTGAAGAGGCTATAGCGATTTACAAACGATTTTTTGATATCCTGGGAATCCCTTATATCGTCAGCAGGAGGCCAGACTGGGACAAATTCCCAGGTGCTGACTATACAATGGCGTTTGATACCATATTTCCAGATGGAAAAACCCTCCAAATCGGGACTGTGCATAACCTTGGCCAGACATTCTCAAAGACATTCGACATACAGTTTGAAAACCTCAAAGGCGAGCAGGAGTATGCCTATCAGACATGCTACGGGATATCTGACAGGGTTCTGGCATCTCTCTTGGCTGTCCATGGTGATGATAAGGGGCTTTGTCTAATCCCGGAAGTTGCGCCTATCCAGTGCGTTATCATACCTATCTGGTTTAAAGGTAACAAGGAGGGTATCAATGCAGAGGTAAGGAAGGTTAAAGAAGAACTTGGAGAACTGAGGGTTCACATCGATGACAGGGAGATTCGGCCAGGGAGCAAGTTTTTTGACTGGGAGATATCCGGTGTCCCTCTCAGGATTGAAGTAGGTCCAAAGGACATTGATAAAAACCAGGTCATGACCGTTAGGAGAGATACCGGGGAAAAAAGATCTGTTTCAAGAGCTGGGCTTAAAGATAGTATAGAAAAGATCCTGGAAGATATAACAGAACATCTGAAAACCCGTGCAAAAACCAGGCTTGAGGACAGTATCCATGATGCGGGTTCTATGAAAGATGCAAGAGAAATTATCAAGAGAAAAGGGATTGCCAAAGCCCCGTGGTGTGGCGAGCTGTCGTGTGCTGAAGACATGGAAGAGACGGTGGGGACAGATATCCTCGGCATCCTTGAGGAAGAACTGCCGGCTGGAAGAGGGGGGGGACTGGCAGGAACCTGTATTGGCTGCCAGAGAGAGGCCTGCTGCGTGGTATTGATTGCAAGGAAATATTGAAAGTGAAAGGGTTGAAAAGGGATTAAAAGGGAAAGAGTGGCGACTTATCTTCACGCTACTTCACGACTTTGCAGCCTGGTAAGTGAAATCGTTTGCTATCTCCCACAAAACAGATTTTATCTCCTGCTGGAGCTGTGCCTTCTGGACATCCCTTATATCACCCAGCCTTTTACCGGTAAGACCTGGTGTCATCGGACTTGTAAGCATCTCTGCCGCCCTAAGCGCCCTCTCTTTTCTATCAAGTTTTTTATCATTCATTATTTCCTTGGTCTCTTTTGCAACCTTTCTTACTATTTCAGGGACCTCGGTAATCCCCATCCTCTTAAGTATCATCTTTGTCTTCTTATCGTCATTTAAAAAGAGGTCAAGAGAGTATGTGATCTTCCCGATCTCCTTCATCGCTTCTCTCTCCCCCTTTGCCCACATCGCATTTGATCTCGCATCCTCAAGTCTCTTTAATGCCGTGGAGAGTATCATCTTTCTAATGTTTGACGGCACGTTTATATCATTGCTTAACCCTTCAATAGTATCCCACACGGAATCTATCCTCTTTACATGGTCAATCTTCTCATCTTTTAGTATCTCCATTACCTTCTCAATCTCTTCTCTAAGCTCTTTAGAGATGTCGTCAAAAGTCAGACCCATCTGTTTCAAGACCAGTTTGGTCTCTTTATCTTTGCCAATAAAAACGCCGAGATTCTCAGCGATGAGCCTTAAATCCCTGTCTATAACATCTGCCAAGCAGTTCACCTCCAACTAATCCAGGATTAACTCCTTCTTCTTACTTATTATTTTAATTTTTTAATTTTCTGCCTTTATTTTCACTTTTTTATTCCCTCCTTTTTATTCCCTCCTTTTTACTTAAATAATTTTACATTGTTTCATGTTCTGCGTATGACGTTGCACAACCAAACCCAACCCTCAAAATTTAAATAGATGTTCATTCTTAAAGGCTACAGACACATGTTATTGGAGGTGTTCAATTGGCAAAGAAAAATGCTGCACGTAGAGCGGATAGAAGTGATAGTATCGAGAGTACTTACAGGATTGAAGAGTATACGGTTACTGAAAAACCTTATTATTTACCAATCAGGAACGAAGTAGAAGTATTTGAGGCTGCTTATAAAAACAGGCTGCCTGTAATGTTAAAAGGTCCAACAGGATGCGGAAAGACCAGGTTTATCCAGTACATGGCATGGAAACTAAAAAAACCTTTAATAACCGTTGCATGTCACGATGACCTGACCTCAAGCGACCTGGTAGGCAGGTATCTCATAAAAGGCGGAGAAACCGAGTGGGTTGACGGCCCTCTGACAAAGGCCGTGAAGACAGGAGGGATATGCTATCTTGACGAGATCGTTGAGGCGAGAAAGGATACCACAGTAGTTATACATCCACTTACAGACGACAGGAGGATAATGCCAATCGAAAAGAGAGGGGAGCTTATCAAGGCCCCTGACGACTTTGTGCTTGTAATCTCATATAACCCGGGATATCAAAGTGTTTTAAAGGACCTAAAACACAGTACAAGACAGCGGTTTGTCAGCATGGAATTTGATTTCCCTCCAAAAGATCTCGAAACCGAGATAATCACCCATGAGACAGGAATCAAAAAAGATGTTGCAACAGATCTCGTGACTCTTGGTGAGAAGATCAGGAACCTGAAAGAGCATGGCCTGGAAGAGGGTGTGAGTACCAGGCTTCTGATATATGCCGGGATGCTGATCAAATCAGGTATCGATCCAAGGGAGGCGTGTGAGGTTGCAATGGTAAACCCCGTGACAGATGATTCCGAGATGCAAAAGGCAATAAAGGAGCTGATTTCGACTGTATTGTAGATAAGCTCAATTTAGCTTCTCAACAGCAGCCTCATAAACTCCTCACCTTCAACCAGGCCAAACGAACCCTTTTTGACAGAAGATTCGTCAAATCTCCTGACCCCATCTCCTTTCTCCTGCGACAGGTGATATACTGCAAAAGGCACGGGGTCGCTTACATGGGTCCTGGCCTTTATTGGTGTCGGATGGTCAGGCAGGACGGCAATCTTATAGTCCCACTTAAGACCGGCAAGATTATCGAGTATCCTGCCTATAACTCTCCTATCAAAATCCTCGATAGTTTTTATCTTCATCTCCAGGTCGCCACTGTGCGAGACCTCGTCTATCCCCTCCACGTGCAGGTATACGTAGTCATGGTTCTCCAGCGCCTCTATCGCATGGTCCGCCTTGCCCTCATAATTTGTATCATAGTACCCAGTCGCACCGGGTACGTCCACCACGTCCATACCCATCAGCACACCAAGCCCCCTGATCAGATCCACGGCAGATATCACTGCCCCGGATATCCCAAACTTCTGTTTCAAAGGCTCGATATTTGGCCTGCCTCCCTGACCCCAGAGCCAGACCATATTTGCAGGATTTTTACCGTCCTTCTTCCTCTTGACGTTTACCGGATGGTTTTCAAGGACATTCGCTGATTCAAGTATCATTTTATTGAGTTTTTCTGCAATCCTGCTGCCCTTTTGTGTTTCAGTCTTTATTAAATAATCCGATATCCTCCCTCCAATGACATCATGCGGCGGGGTGCAGATGACCTTCTCTTCAGCATTTCTTAATACAAAAAGATGCCTGTAGCTGATGCCCAGGTGGAACTCTCCAGTACCTGATTTGATATCTGATTTATTCAGGGCATCGATGAGTTCTTCTGCCTCTTCTGTTGTAATATGCCCTGCACAGTAGTCTGCTATTTTACCGTCTTTTTGTGTGATGAGGTTGCACCTGAATGCCGTATCATTATCTTCGAGATCAACACCCATGCTCGCTGCCTCAATCGGCCCTCTGCCGGTATAGTATTTTCCAGGATCATATCCCATAACCGAGAGATTTGCAGTATCTGAACCCACTGCCATCCCATCAGGAATGGTCTTGAACAGCCCGCACATACCCTGAGACGCAATAGAATCCATATTCGGGGTATCTGCAACCTGTAGCGGTGTCCTGCCACCGAGTTCATCGATAGGATAATCTGCCATCCCGTCGCCTACTGCTACAATGTACTTCATGGTGTACTTCATGGATAATCCTTCCCATCATTTCTGTTGTTTCCATTCCTCCATACACTTATAATATCGCTTAAAACCGCACTGTTCGTCTCAATCGCACCCGCCCCTTTACCCACTATTGTTATATCCCCAGCCACATCTGTCTTTAAAAGGGCAACATTCAACACGCCCTCTACATTCAGGGGATGGGTAACCGGTACCAGGCGTGGTGCGACTTCAAGATGGCTGTCCTTCACCTCGCCAATCAATTTTATAACATATCCGTCGTCTTTGGCAAGTTCTATTGCCTCGGGTGTTATCTTCCTGATGCCCTGGATTTTGACATCCTGGTAGGTGGCGTTAATGCCCATGATAGAATTTGCCAGTATGACGAGCTTGCTCGCAGTATCGATTCCATCAATATCATAAGACGGGTCTGTCTCGGCAATACCCAGTTCCTGCGCCTCCTTTAAGACCATTTCAAACGGCCGTTCTTCTTTATGCATCCGTGTCAGTATGTAGTTCGTGGTGCCGTTGAGTATCCCTTCAATTGCAACTATCTCGTCACAGGAAAGATTTTCCTTTGCAAGGTTTATAATCGGGACAGCACCGCCGACCGTTGCCTCAAACTTGAATTGAACATTATTTTTTGCAGCAGTGTCTTTTAGTGTCCTGAATTTAAGGACAAGAGGGCCTTTGTTAGATGTGACAACATGCTTGCCGTGCTCCATTGCCTTTAGCATGTGGGAGAGGCCGGGTTCGCCTGTTTTGATATTGGACGGCGTGAACTCCAGTACAAGGTCTGCATCGACCTCTTCAATTGCCTCAAGTCCACCCATCTCCACAGCACCTGGATAGTCGATAAGCCTTCCGGACTTCTCCATTACCTGGAGGGCCTTTTGGATATCCACACCGTTTTCATTTACAACCGTACCTGTGATATCCGAGATGGATACTACTTTTATATCAAGCCCGTATCTCTGCCTGAGCACATCCCTCTTATCCTTCAGCACCGCTGCAAAACCCTTCCCGATTATTCCAAACCCGATAATCTGGACTCTCAATCTGACACCTCCAGAGATTTTATGACAACAAGGTCTTTTTCTCGTGCTATTTCATCAAGCCGTTCCAGAACCGTGTCGATTATATGCCCGCTCACTTCGATATCCATCCTGGCAGAAGACTCTTTGTCCGGGTGCGGCATGGAGAGTGCGAGGTCAGCGACCATCACACCTCTAATCTCGTTTATCTTGTCAATGGTATCCCGCAAATCAGTATCGACAACATGTCCGATCAGGATGACGGTCATCTTCTTCTTTCGTTTAACCTCGTCAACCGAGACCCATATATCTCTTTTTTCAAGCTCTTTTAGGATATCTTCCAGGGCATCTGTATTTTTTATCTCACATATTACCTTGACCGGTACCCTGCCACGTTTGCTCAGTTCTTCTCTTATATGGACAATACTGATTATGTTCCCGCCTGAACCGGAAATCGGCTCAAGCGCCTTTAGCAGTTGGCCCGGCACATCTTTTAGCTCTAAATCAAAACTCACCTTCATCTTTTCACCTTTCGCCTGTACTTTCATCTGTTTTCATCTGTTAAATGACTGAATTAGTTCCAGAATCAGAACTACCACAATAAAGACAAGGATTAGATAGAGGACTTTTTTCTGGTCGATATCTTTAAAAAAATCTGTCACCCTCTCTTTTAGAGGTTTTTTAATCTTCCGCCCTGCCTCCTCCTTGTATTTAGCATGAAACGGTTCGTATATCCATTTTTCTGGTGCTTTACTCCTTTTTTCCTTGAACGCTGCAAGACCCACACATCCATGATTCTCAGGGAGTCTGTGTTCTCCACAATATGTGTTCTGGCAGAACTTACATTTAAATGGCATTGTCTCCTGAACACCGCAATACGTGCAGATTCCCATTTTTTCACCTTTCACCTGTTCTGTTTTGTTGCATCTTATCGTATAGCTCTTTTCTCCTTGCCTCAAGCATCGTATTTTCAAGTCCGCTGAACGCTGCTGCTGTTAGAATTGTCTTTTTTTCTTTAAATACTTTTGATATCCTCTCCTTCCATTTCATATCTCTTAGCAGGTGGTGGTCGATTATGAGTTTTTCAACCCGTGTTTTTTTTAGGATCTTTATTATGTTTTCGACTGATATATCCAGGCTCGCCTTCGAGTATCGGTATCCAAGCATATAGGAAAGCGGGCCGTCGAGATACAGGATATCCGGGTTCTCTTCCAGTATAAAGTCGACCTGGTCGTCGGTGCCCGGTCCTTCTACATCTGAGGTGAATACGAATGTAGACCCGCCTTCCTTAATCTCCTTAATCGAGACCTCGGTGACATACCCAAGCCTGCTGTTTGTCCCGTGGAAGACCGGGTCGGAAAATTTTATCCGTGTGCTTCCGAATACAAATTCCCTGGAGTCAGAATATTCGATATGTCTCGGTATTCCTCTAAGCTTTTCAATAAAGAACCCGGCTCTTTTTTTCTGACTTAGATTTATCTTTTTTTTTCGATGTTTTAGAAGAGTTATCTTATCCCGGTATATCTCCGGCTCGTTAGGGTTGTGGTGGTCGTAGTGATAGTGTGTTACTGCCATTATGTCTGCTTTTTTTGCATACCTTTTGATATTTGTCCAGTCTTCTTCAAGTTTCTGTAGCTCGAGTGGGTGCGGTGGGAGGCGGTATCTTGACGGACCGAGCGCAACGCCCGGGTCGATTAGGATAGAACAGTCCTTTGTCCTGACAAAGGTTGCCATGCTCCTGGTGCCGGCGGAATCTGAGGCGATTGGGATAATCTCCATACCTCTACACCTTTTGCAGCGATGAGCCTTTCCTTGCCAGGATGGTGAGGGTATCGTAAGTGAACTTTATCCGCCCGTTTTCGAATCGGACATCCAGCCCGCAGAGGTCATCTTTCAGCCCCCTGGACATCATCTCTTCCACAACCTTCCTATCCGCCTCAGGCGGGTCTGCCCTGTCTATCCACTCGTCAAGGTACTGGTCGACTGGCAGGTGAGTCATTTTTACAGGGTTTAGCCCGGCATTTTTCATCATGGTTTTTAGTTCTGATTTTTTGTAGAGTCTTACATGGCTTTTGTCGCGAATCTTTTCTATCTCGTTTAGATACCTGCTCTGTTCGTCGTCTTCTGGCGATATGCCGTCAATCAGCATCACGTCCCTTTTTGAGACCCTGGCCATTTCGTCCAGAACCTTTTCAGGGGCAGGGAAATGGTGGAATGCAAACCTGCATACCACGATGTCAAAAGAATCGATCTGATAGGGTATATCCCCGGCATCGAGTATCCTGAATTTTATGTTTGTGATACCTGCCCCTGTTTTGAGCAGTTCTGCACTTTCGATCATCTTCGGGGTTATGTCAATGCCTATTACGCTCTCAGCGGTCTTTGCAAATTCTAATGCAAGAAACCCTCCGCCACATGCGACATCCAGTACCCTGTCTTTTTGTGTAACTCCACTTAGCTCGACTATCTTTTTGAGCAGTTTTAAGTCAGAAAAGAGTCCTTTTGTATATGCGCCAGCCTGCCGTGTGAACTGCTGTTTTACCAGATCTTTTTCTTTCTCTTCCTTTTTCATCGGATACATATCCTCACTCCTGATTCTCTAATATCTACTTCCATTCAGGTTTTATAATTATTTTTTCCTCGCATCTATTATAAACACAGGGTTCATGGCAGTCATCAGCCTCTGTTTGCCAGCCGTTCTTGCCCGGCTGATGGAGACCTGGGTAATTTTGAATTCAAATCCCATCTCATCGAGTACGCGGCACGCTTCATTCAAGGTATCGAGTGTTATGGCATTTATTACCACAACCCCATCTTTTATAAGCTTCTCGCTGCATTTTAGCAAAATCTCTTCAAGCCTGCCGCCACTACCTCCGATTATTATCCTGTTGGCCTCTGGCAGGTCTTCAAGGGCGTCTGGCGCCTCGCCCAGGATAGGGTTTATATTCAAAATCCCGAAGTTCTTGATATTTGCCCTGATTACTGACAGCCTTTTTGCCTGCTTCTCGATCGAGTATACCCTGCCGTTTTTTGCAATGATTGCTGCTTCAATAGAGATGGAGCCGCTCCCTGCCCCGATATCATAGATTATACTGTCTTCCATTATCCTTGCCTTCGAGAGTGTCACTGCCCTAACCTCTTCTTTGGTCATGGGAGCTTTATCACGTATGAAGTGGCTGTCTGGTATCCCTGGTGTTGCAAATTCCCATCTCTTTTTCTGTCCTTTGTCTTCCAGCTGTGGGCCGTATATCACCATCACGCAGTTGGATGAGAAACTCATTTGTGAAATCCCTTCAAGGTCTGCCACAACGACTCTTTCTTCAGGGAGTGAGAGGCTGTCGCATACCGCAGTCTTCCTGTTTGCCACCACACCCCGGTCCAGGAGGTACCTGGCCACACGGTCGGGTGTGGAGTCTCCGTCAGTTAAAATTACAACCTTTTTACTGCCGACCGCTTCCATCACCTCGCTCATGTCCCGGCCGTGCAGGCTTACGAACTGTGAGTTGTGCCATGTATCATAAAGCTTTGCAAAACACAACTGCACAGAGCTTACCCCTGGGATGATTTCTATATCACCTCTCTTGAAGTTTTTTAAGATAAGCCCGAGTATGCTGTAAAAGCCCGGGTCTCCTGATACCAGGACTGCAACGTTCTCCTTTTTATGTCCTTTCATGGCATTTAGAACCCTATTCAGGTCTTTATTGATTATTATCTTCTCTCCTTTCTTGCCGGCGACAAGTGAAAGTGCGTTCCTGCCGCCGACTATGACATCTGCCTTTTCAATCGCCTCTTTTGCAGCAGGGGTCAGATATTCTCTTGATCCCGGGCCGATGCCTATTACAGATATTTTGCCCATCTTAATTCCTCTATATTGTACCTCCCTACTACCTCGCCTGAAAGTGAAAGCAAGGCTGTGCCGACCACAAGCCTCCCACCGGTGTGCCCGAACGCCTTTATACTGGCACTTCTTGCAATCGAGTCAAATACATTGCTTCCAAGTCCGTTCTCTTGCAGGATCTCAAGTGCCGTTTCGGTCGTGTTTGCATCGGTAATCAACTCCAGAATATCTTTATTGGCGCCAAGCTTTCTGGCATGGGAGACGATGACCTCGAGCCTGTTGTCGCCTTTACTGCTGTGCGTATCCAACATGCCGCCGGCTAGCTTGCAAAGCTTGCCGATGTGCCCGAACAGTAAGGCCTTTTTAATGCCCTTATCTGCACATGCTTCAAGCATGAAACCCACAAAATTTGCCATCTGTATTACCGCATTTTCTGGTATCCCACAGCTTATCGCGTTCCTCTCGCCGATATTGCCGGGGGTCAGTACCACCTCGTCAAACCCGTTTGCCATGGCGACGTCTATCTGGGGAAGGAGGGACGCTTTAAATGCCTCTTTCGACCTGGGCTCGACTATGCCGGTGGTCCCGAGTATCGATATCCCGCCGACGATCCCAAGCTTCCTGTTCATTGTCCTCTTTGAAAGCTCCTGGCCGCCTGGGACGTAGATTGTAATCTTCACATCTTTTCCATCTGGCAGCACCTTTTTTACTTCGTCCAGGATCATCCTCCTTGGAACAGGGTTTATCGCAGCCTCACCAACCTTTACCTGGAGCCCGCGCTTTGTTACCGTGCCGACACCCTCACCGCCAGTTAATATGATTCCCCTGCCACCTCTTCCATCACAGCCCTCCCTTCCTCCATCCATATCTCCGTTTCCCTTCTCCTCGACAATAGCGCAGATCTTGGCCCGGTCCGTGACATCCGGATCGTCGCCCGCATCCTTAACCACACAGCATCTTGCAGCGGTTTTATCCAGTTCCTGGTCAGTAATCCTAAAGGCTGCCAACTTTCTGCTCCCGCCTGTACCGGCTGGGAGCGTGACCCCGATTTTGTCAATCAGGTTTCCAGAAAAGAGCATTGCTGCCGCTGCCTTTGCCGCTGCTGCTGCGCAGGTGCCTGTTGTATATCCTGTTCTAAGTTTTCTGGTCTTATCACTACTCATTTCCTATAAACCATATCCGTCTTGAACCGATTTATCTAATAAGCCTTATTGTCCGTGTAGTTTGCCAGAGAGATATATCGGAAATAGTCCACTATCCCACCTGATAGATATTCAAAATTAATCCCCATCCCCCCAGGTCGATACAAATATAAATAATCGATTGAATATAATTATTTGGATTTTATATATAAAGCTTACGTATCCTTGACAGCATCTAGAACAGTTGGATTGACTGTAAAATGGGGTTTTAAGAGCGTTAATTGGACGACCTCGTAAATCACTATACTGATCTCCGGCTGCATCCACGTCCTGGCAGATGAGATCGAGGATACTCTCTTAGAAAAGGAGCAGGAGGGGGAGCCTACTACTCCAGTGCTTTTTTCAGGCTTTCGATCTCGCGTTCGAGGTCCTCTAATGGAATAACCTTGGCTTCCTTCTCCTCAACACCGGCTATCGCCCAGAACAGTCTAGCTGTAACGAGCATCAGTTTTCCTGCATATCCAGGAGAATGAGGGATCAACTCGGCTGCGATCTCCCCGCACTTCTCTGCCAGACCCTTATCTAAAGTAGCGGCATTTTCAGCAGCAATGCCCAGGACAGATATCCCTGACCCAAGTACTCTTTCCCTTGCAGCATATGCCTTTGCTACATCACTTGTAACCCTATGTACACCCATTTTTCATCACCTCTTCATCATCACCTTAATAATCCAGGTACTTCATTATTTCCCAAGGAGTTACGTACAGACAATACTGGTTCCACTCCTCTATCTTTAACCCTGTGAAGGCTTCATATATATGGCTTCCCAATGTTTTCTGAAGTACTTCATCGGTGGTAAGATGATCCAGAGCGTCTCTTAGTGTGGTCGGTAGCTCTCCGATGCCATATTTCTTCTTTTCCTCATCGGTTAGTTCGTACATGTCTGCTCTCAGTGGGTCACCAGGCTCGATCTTCTTCTTTATCCCATCCAGGCCCGCTGCCAGGATGCCAGAAAATGCCAGGTAGGGATTGCAGCTCGGATCTACCGCACGGTACTCGCACCTTGTTGCCTTTGAATTCTTGAAGTAGAGAGGCACCCTGACCAGAGCGCTCCTGTTTCTAGGACTCCAGCTAATATTTATAGGAGCCTCAAAACCCGGCACCAACCGCTTGTAGCTGTTCACAGTTGGACAGCACAGGATAGTCAATGCCTTCGAATGTTCTATCAGCCCGCCGATAAAATATCTTGCAAGCTGACTCAACCTGTACTCATCATCTTTATCAAAAAATGCGTTCTGGCCTTTGAAAGGTTCTCCCTCCCAGAGACTTACATGAGTGTGCATACCGCTGGCGTTGTCCAGGTATAGCGGTTTGGGCATGAAAGTGGCAATCCACCCATATTTTGCCGCGATATTTCTGGCCGCAAACTTATAAGTATAGAACGCATCTCCGCAAGATACTGCTTCCCTGGGCCTATAATCCAGTTCCACCTGCCCGGCAGTTGCTACCTCGTGGTGGTGGTACTCGACTTGGACACCCATCTCGGTAAGGTAGTGGGTGACCTCGTTCCTGTAATCGTTAGTGGTATCTTCTGGCGGGGCTCTAAAATACGCCTCTTTCGGTCTTAAAATCGTCCCACCTGGTCTGGTCTCAGGAGATTGTGGAACAACCCTCGGAGGACCCCAGGAGTCGCCTTTCCCTCCGGCAGGCGAGACCCATAGATCATATTCAAGCTTTGCAGGGTCAACACTTTCAAAGACAAAGTATTCTATCTCCGGACCGAATATCGCCCTGTATCCCATCTTCTCCGCCTTTTCCATAGTTCGTTTTGCCACGTATCCTCTCGGGTCAACATCAGAGACCACGCCTCCTCCTTTCTCGCCAAATGCCTCGTAGATATCTCCAAAGACAATGGCAGACCTCTGTATCGGGTCGTCTATCCATGGGACTACTGTTGTTGTAGATGCATCAGGTACCCAAACCATGTCGCTCATTTCTATGGTTTTAAATCCTCTTATCGAAGAACCATCGAATCCGATCCCAGTTTCATAGGCATCGCCTTCTATAAATTCCCGTGCTGGAATCGTGAAGCTTTGCAATATCCCCCTAAGGTCACTGAAAAAACATAGCACATTTTTTACATTAGCGTCCTTTAATTTCTGTCTTCCGGCTTCATGACTCGTCATATTTTTCTTACCTCCAGGTACGTAAAAATGTCTTTCTATTATAAATAAGTATCTTCGTATCTCTCTGTTTCTGTATCTCTGTGTGTATCGCCTCATGTCTCCTTAAGATACTCGATACCCTATGGGAATGGTAGATTGATACTTTAGTATAAAAAGTTAATTATGAAAAATTCATAAAGATTATGAAAAGTTCCTGAAAGGTCAATGAAGAGTCAGCAACACTCTGTTATTACTCCTCGTTACTCCTCGTGCATACCCATGCACAACTAATATTTTCCAGTAAACTTTATTCACTGACCTTTGAATACTTGGCCGGTATTTGTGGCACCACCAGGAAAAGGAGGTCTATAGGGAACACAATAGGGAACTCAATACTGTGAGATATATGTAAAAAAACTTTGTTCTGTGAGGAGAAAATAAATTCTGGTAACACATGAGAGATTCAAAAAGCCCGCCAAAAGTCGCCCGAAGTCACCCGAAAAGTATTTATACTATGAAATATAATAAAGCCTATACCTGTCTCTT
>WAQR01000051.1 GCA_015520145.1 Candidatus Hydrothermarchaeota archaeon | reverse complement strand
TTGTCTTCCAATCGTTTTTTTACATAGTTCATGGCAGCGATGCCTTTTTTATATTCTTCTGAAGTGTGTTTTACCCGGGATATCTCTGGAGTATCGATGTATGCCAGCCTTATTCTCTGATAAGTGGTTATTTTGAATCCAAGATCTATGATTACATCCAGGGTATCTCCATCTACTACTCGGTCTAATTTTGCCTTGTATTCGTACATAATGGGTATATCAAAACGTTCGAAGTTAAATATTTAATGTGTGATATCTCAAAATCATTCTAATATTGGGTAATCACTATCATTATTGTGAGTGCCTCCTTGAGTGCCTCCTCAACCAATCTGATTCCTCTTCTGAATCTTGAGTAGCCTTTTCCTGCTCCAAACCATAGGCACTAGTTCAATTTTTATTAAGATGTTAACGTTCTTTTCGGGTACAACCGGGAACACGTATCTGAGATTTAGTGGAAAACACTCTAATTCTGGAAGACTTAAAAGACTTAAGTATAGGAGACTACTCAATATAGGAGACTTAATATTGAAAAATAAAGGCCCTAATATTGTATTTATTGTAATCGATGCATGCAGACCGGATAATCTGGGGTGTTATGGCTATTCAAAAAATACAAGTCCGAATATAGATAAAATTGCAGGAGATGGCATTTTATTTGAGAACGCATTTTCAAGTGTCTGTGTAACCGACTCCTCACTTACAACAATGTTCTCAGGCAGATACCCGCTTACCCACGGGATTCTTGCCCATGGCCTGGATGTTACCGACAGGCAGATTCAAGATTTAGGCCAGAGTGGGACAGTCTTCCTTCCAGAGATACTAAGGGGTAAGGGATATACAACCCTTTCAGTAGACTGGCTCGGCAGGTGGCATACAAGGGGCTATGATTTCTACAGCGGTATAAATCAGAAGGGTATGCAGAAAACACCATCAAAGAAGATATTTTTTAGAAATCTACTTAAACCTTTTTTTGATAAGATCCCTGGTAAGATTAAATTTCATCTTGAAGGGATTGTCAGGAAATTACCGGGGGGGACACATAATGCCAGAGACACTACAGACATATCAATAGAGCTTATAAAAGAGAACATGTCTAAAAAATTCTTCATTTTTTTGCATTTTTGGGACACACATTTTCCTTATAATCCACCTAAAAAGTTCTGGGAAAGATTCTATGAAACAAAGAACGAACAGATTACATTAAAAGAGATACTCGATCAGATTGTAGTTGAAAAATACAGGGACTATTTTGAGAAATATTTCAAGATGTACAAAAATACAAATGAGATATATGCGAAATATGACGGTGCTATCTCATATATAGATTCCGAGATTGGAAGATTGATGGAGTTTCTTGAGAACAGTGGTCTGCTGGAAAATACGATTATAATAATAACAGCAGATCATGGAGAATGCCTTTATGGGAACGGGGTATATTTCCAGCATGTAGGTGTCAGTGATGAGGTCCTGAAAGTCCCTCTTATTATAAGATATCCCAGGAAGTTCCCGGCAGGGAAACGGATAAGTAGCCTTGTACAGCATGTGGATATCGTACCAACATTGATGGACATCCTGGAGGACGGGAAGGCGAACAGGGAGGATGAGATATATAGGGATTTTGATGGAAAGTCTCTGGTTCCTCTAATTAATGGAGAGGTCGATGAAATACGGTCCAGGGTATTTTTCATCTCTGCTGGTGGTGCCAAACATGGAATCAGAAATAATGAATACAAATATGTAAAATCAGTAAGTGGGATGAGATATAGGAAGATATGTGAATTTGAAACAGGGGGTGATGATATAGAATCCCTGTACCACGTTGGCAGGGGTGCAGGTGACGGGGAAAATGTCATAGAGAAATATCCCGAGATTGCAGGCGAGATGAAACAGCTTCTTCTGGAATGGGAGCAGGACATGGAAAATAATAGGAAAACCAGATATCGCACGGGATTAACTATTGATAATTCTTATAAGACATCTAAAGATGAAGAGGATATGATAAAAGAGAGATTAAAAGATCTCGGCTATTTATCCTGAATTTATCCTGGAAGATAGACCTGTCAGATAGCCCTACCATGGAGTCCGACCTATTCAAAGTTCGTTCGGGTCAGTTATCCTCCCCTTAATCGCACTTGCTGCAACCACCGCGGGGTTTGCAAGATAGACCTCTGAATCCTTGTGTCCCATCCTGCCTACAAAATTCCTGTTCGTCGAGGAGATGCACCGCTCACCCCTTGCCAGAACACCCATATACCCGCCAAGACACGCACCGCACGTTGGGCCAGATACGTATGCATCGGCATCCTGGAAGACCTTCACAAGCCCCTCCTCTACTGCCCTCTCGAATATCTCTTTTGTTGCAGGGACGACTATCATCCTGACATTTTCATGAACCTTTTTTCCTTTTATGATGTCGGCAGCGATCCGCAAATCCTCGATTCTCCCGTTGGTACACGACCCCAGATATGCCTGGTCTATTGTGATGTCAGACAGCTCCAGAGCCGGGACTGCGTTCTCAGGCAAAAACGGCTTTGCGACAGTTGGCGGTATGTCACTGGCATCGTACTCGAACGTCTCGCAGTATTCTGCGTCCCTGTCGGCATAGACCGCCTCGTATGTACCCCTCACCCTACCTTTCAGGTACTCGAAGACCTTCTCATCAGGCGGTATGATGCCCGCCTTCCCGCCGGCTTCAATTGCCATATTCGAGATAGAGATCCTGCCTGAAAGGTCCAGGGATTCGATTGCAGAGCCGTAAAACTCCATCGACTTGTACAGCGCACCGTCCACCCCGATATCGCCTATGATATGAAGTATGATGTCCTTGCCTGTAACATATTTTCTTAGCCTTCCTCCAACAACAAATTTCTGGGTCTCGGGCACCCTGAACCACAGCCTGCCGATAGCCATGGCCGACGCCGCCTCGGTCGACCCGACACCGGTTGAAAATGCGCCGAGCGCACCGTAAGAGCAGGTATGCGAATCTGCCCCGATTATAAGCCTCCCTGGTGCTGCAAACCCCTTTTCTATCATCAACTGATGGCATACCCCGCTTCGGCCTATCTCGAAATAATTTTCAAGCGAATATTTCCTTGCAAAATCCCGCATCGCCTTTGCCTGCTCGGCCGATTTCACGTCCTTGTTCGGGACATAGTGGTCTGGGATCAAGACAGTCTTCTCATCTATTGGGGTCGTATCAAATTTATCAAATACCTCGAACGCCGGAAGGCCGGTCACGTCGTTGACCATAACATAGTCTACCTGGGCCTCTACAATCTCCCCTGGAGTCACCTGTTTTTTCCCGGATTTTTTTGCCAGTATCTTCTCTGCTATTGTTGCTGTATTTGTTGCCATCTTGAACAGAATCCTAGAATTGTTTTCTTAAACCCTCTGCCACACTCTCAGGCATCGATTCTACAATCCTCTCCAGATGCATGGCCTCCATGAACCCTGCATCAGACGTATAGTACTTGTTGGGTGTTGGTCTTGAGATGAGCTTCATGAACAGGCAGAAGTCATCCCTTCTCTCAAAGGCCCGTGCCGAATAGAATGTCAGGTTGAAACTCTTTATACCAAACGAAGCATATCCGTCCAGAATCTTTTTAAGACCTGAAGCAAAATCTAAAATGTGCCTGTCGTCAAGTTCGTTTATCGATGAGATGTCCCTGAATACGGCGTTTACCTCGGTGTTTCCAAGCGGTACAAAACTTGTAAACCAGGATATCTCTCCGGTATCTGTGATGTATCTCTCGTTTACTTTTTTCTCTTCTTCTATCAATTTTTGCCAGTAGTTTTCGCCTGTGTCATTATAATATCTCTTACTCTCATCTAAAAACATCCTCGTCATGTACGTGGGTATCTTATCTACTGTGAGCTGCGCATGTGGATGGACTATGCTCGCGCCAGACGGTGGCAGGTGGTTCCAGTTGAATGACGCGTATCCTGCTTCTTTATCAGATTTTAAAACCCTTTTGAAGAATTCCTGCCCCGCCCTCATCGCGTTTTCTATCTGTGTCCGGGTGAACTCGTGAACATCGCTAAAATGCTTCTCTGTAATGGTTGTGATGGCATGGTATTCGGAGAACGGGAAGAGGTTTGGAAACACCTTCGACTCGCCGATACTAAATCTCCCTTCAGATGCGATCTCCTGCCTGAACCTGGGTGTCGTCTTTTCGATGTTTTCAGGGCAGAAAAAGCAGTTGCTACTGGATGCCTCTATGAGGTCTGAGAATCCGATCTCTTCCTGGCCCTGTTTTACCCTGGATGACCTCAGCACGTTTATCCTGCACCACCGCCCGGTTAGCGGGTCTTTCCTGTATTCGATTGGCTGGCTGTCCAATTTGAATTCTTTTAATGGACTTAAAAATCTTGCATTTTCTATTATCTTTTCAAACAGATCTATTCCTCCTCTTGATATCTTCAATGAGCTGTAGTACCCTGCGTTCTATTTCGTCCATAACACTGATAAACTTTTCTCTTTGCATATTGTAAGGGTCTTCAAGACCCCAGTCTTCTGTGGGCTTTTTGAGGATGACAGGGCACGATTCTTCCACACCGCAGCCCATGGTGATTATAAGGTCTGCCTCTTCAATCATTTCAGGGGTGAGGAGTGCGGGTTTCTTTTTGCTTATATCTATCCCTTTTTCTTTCATAAGTTCGACCGCTGTCCTGCTCACCTCTCCTGCAGGTCTTGTACCTGCACTTGAGGCAGAGACACCCTTTCCAGCGTATGCATTGAAAAAACCTTCTGCCATCACACTTCTTGCAGAATTCCCGATGCAGACAAATAATATCTTCCTGATAATATTTGTAGTATCTGGCATGTCCTGTTGCATGTCCTGTTATTATGTCCTGTGGGGGTAATTAAATATTCGCCTGAACGTATCAGGTAAAATGCCTCAAAATGCCAATATCCAAATGCCAATAAATATTTAAATATGACCTTATGAATAGAGGTTGCATGAAAATAGTTATCAGCATGGGAGGTTCGATCATTGCCTCGCCGTCTCCGTCCAGGAATATCGATATTATAAAGGATTTTGCAAAACTTCTTGTAGATTACTATAACCGAGGGCATAGGCTCTTTGTGGTAGTTGGCGGGGGCCAGCTTGCAAGGGATTATATCAGGGTTGCAAAAGAACTCGGTGCAGACGAGAGATACTGCGACGAGATCGGTATCAGGGCTACGAGGATGAATGCCATGCTTCTGGTAGCAGCACTTGGTAAGTGGGCCTATGAAGATATCCTGGATGATATCAGAGACGATTCCAGGCTGGAAGATGATTTTGGGATTTCGAGGATATTTGTTATGGGCGGGGTCAGGCCCGGACAGACAACAGATGCCGTTGCTGCAAGACTGGCATCGAAAATAAAAGCAGACCTTTTGATAAATGCCACAAATGTCGATGGGGTATATGACCGCGACCCGAATGAGAATCCCGATGCAAGAAAATTCGATAAGCTGAGTTACGACGGGCTTTTGGAAATCGTAGGAGAGAAACACCGTGCAGGAGTCAATACCGTAATAGACCCGACGGCAGCCAGGATTATCAGAGAGGATAAGATAAAAACAATCGTCCTTAATGGAAAACGGCTGGAGAACCTGAGAGATGCAATTGACGGCAGGGCTTGTGTGGGGACAGTCATAACGGAATGAACCGGCTGGGACATCAAGGGGCAGAGGGCGTAATTTGGTGTAATTTGGCGTAATTTAGCATAACTTAGCATGATTCAGCAGCATTCGCCGCCGTCCCTACCTCCAGAATCTCCACTACCTTTGACGTCTTTGCCGCTCTCGCTGCTACCATCCAGGTTATAGAGTATGAGTACGCCGGCCTTCCTGAGCAGTGATCTCACCTTCTGGGAAGCCTTGATGGACAGTTTTACTGCATTGGTATCAAATGCGTAATTCTTTTTGTCCGGGTCAATGTCCATATAGAATTTCCAGACGCTCCTGTCAACTTCCAATCCAGCACTCCTGATATAAGAATCGTCGAAAGAATAGCCCTGTGGTCTGATCTTATCTTCTGTCATAATGCTTGCATATTTTATCTCTGGATGGGCGTTTATGAAGTTTTTATTGGGTGCTGGAAACGCAGAAGAATCGTTTATCGGCCTCACATACAGGATCGTGGAGTTACGGGTGTACGACCAGAACCCGAGGGTGTTCGCCCATCTGCCCCTCTCACCGCACAGGAATGTGACTGTATCTACGTCCCTGCCGCTTTCTTTCATCGCCTTTACATATTCGTCTGCTACAAGGGCGGCAGTCTCGTACCTGTCCTTTCCGCCGATTCTTGTTACGTTTACTCCGAGGGCTTTTACCTCATCTTCCACTTCAGGCAATATCGCCTCTTCTCCTCCGATTATGGTCACGTCAAGACCGAGTTCCCGTATCCTGTCTCTTGCCCAGGGAGATAATCTGGCTGGAGTGGTATATATTATCGGGGAGCCTGTCGCGGCAGAGAGCTGGCTTGCAACGAGCGCGTCAGGGAATATGTCGCTTCTTGTGAGGATTATGCCTTTTGCAGTCAGGTTTCCACTGGGGTCTCTCCACAAATCGACAAACATCGCCGAGGTCTCATAGTAACCTGTTCCGTTTACCCTTACGATGTCCATGCCGTGGAATCCTGGTTCAAGCCTCTTTTTGAGATACGTGAGATTATCTTCAACGTCCTTCGAGATGGCTGACTCATCTCCGAGTATTACAAGCCTTCTAAACCACTGGATGCTGTTCTTCACATCAGTGTCCAGGGTATCCGGCGGTGTTACCAGAAGGACATAATTGTTTGTTGCAGCAGGTCCTGCTGCAAGCACTGCATAGTGCCAGTCTTTTGATGATGTGAGGATTACTGTGGGGATGGATCTCGGGACGTAAGGGCGGTAGGGGCTGCTGCCGGGCTGCCCTGGCGGGGGCGGAGGTATAACCCTGCCTGCATATGAGAAGTAGCCAAAATCTGTCACGGTTGTCTCGATGTAGCCGTCGTATCCAGGGATATCAGAGGAGGTGTTTACGGTGCTTTCAAGTGCCTCCCAGGTCCTGCTGGTCTCGTTGTACTGGTATATCTTAAGCCCGGATGAGTTGATATCGCCAGAGGATGTCTGCGGCATGTCCTGCAGGGCTACTGCTGATGTTGCCAGAGTTATTACCATCACGGCAAGAACCTGAATGTTCCGTTTGATGTCCTGATAGGTACATGATCGGGATTTAGATCCTCGATGCATTAGCATCAACCACATCCAGCAGCACCTCCACTACGATTTTATTTCCACCTGCTCGTCGCTAATTATCTCTGCCGTATAGCCTGTCTCTGCTGAAAATACGTCACTTTCAACGATTTGTTCTTTCGTTATTTTACCCGGGTCGTAAATCACTTCCCCAATTTCTTCTGGATAACTCACCTCTACTTCGACAACTCCGTCCAGCTCTCTCAGACCGCCTTCGATTATGTCAGCGCAGTTCTGGCAGGTCATCCCACCTATTTTCAGTATCAGTTTGTGCTGTAAACTTAAACTTGTGTCTTCTCCACCTTCATCGCTCTGGTTGACCGGTTCGCTGACATTTTCATAAGATTCGTATGTTTCCGTTTCATATGTTTCCTGGTTTTGTAATTTGTTACTGATTTCCGGACTTGCATCTCCTGAAACAGGATTGGAATCTCTGGAATCCTCATAGACGAGTGGACTGATTGCCGGCACGATTACATAAAGCGCACCAAGATAAACTATTCCCATGGACAGGACAGCAGAGATGATAAATAGCCGTTCTCTTTTTAATCCCTCAATATGGCAACAGTTCTTTTTTTTCAGGTGCAGGAGAATAGATAGTATCAGGAAAAGAATCCCAAGTGCAATGAAATACGGCCTGTACTGACTTACACTCAACGCTAATGTGAAGGTGCCAAACCCGAGTAATATTATTATAAGCGGCCCGACACAGCATAGTGTGGTCACTATCCCACTGCCTGTACCTGAGAGTATGCCTTTTTTCACAGATTTATCGCTGTTCATTTCAGAAGGTCTCCAAATATGGTTCTGCCGTGTTCCAGAGCCTCGTTTAGCGAGTAGGTCTCACCGTTTTTATATCCAGGATTTAACTCGCTCCATTCTTTTAGATGCTCCCTGGAACAGAAAAAGTTGATAAAAGGACAGAGGTTTTCTGCGGTGCATCCACCAAGCTCCCTGTTGCTCACAAACTCTATCATTCCTTGCGGGCTGTAGGAGTCAATCCTGCCGCGTTTGACAATCACACTCATTTCACCTGAACACTGAGGGCACCTGGAAAGGACGGTTATATCCTCATTTAGCATGAAATGGATACCCAGGGCGTCTGTAGCGCAGAGGGCATGGACCTCATGTCCGTCTTCAAAGATCACTTTGTGGAGTGTTTTACTCGCAGAAAATGGGTAAGCAGAGATGATCTCACCGCCCTTTCTCGTCAGGATATCTGCGTTCTGGAGTTTTTCAAGTATCTGGTTGACCACATCTACAGAAGACAGATTCAGCCCTCCCATGATACCTTCTGGTGCAGGGGGTCTGCCATTTCTCGCAAACTCCGTTAATATATACTTCCGTACCTCGTTTTCAAGGGGGTTCAGGCCTGCACCTGCTATCCGCCCTTTTACGGTTTCTCCGATTTGTTCCATCAGTCTTTTCATGCGTTCTCACTCCACACAGCAGCTCATTTTAGAGATATCCCTCCTAAACGACTGGGCAGCGATTTTTATCGCTTCAGACAGCGTCGGGAAGATGTGAAGTGTATCTATTACACCATCGATCGTCATACTGTTTTTGATTATCATAACTGCTTCATGTACCAGATCAGCGGCATCCGGTGCCAGGATGTGAACCCCGATTATCCTGTCTGTTTTTGTGTCCACAACCATTTTTATAGCCCCTTTTGTGTCTTTGATTGCCTCTGCCTTTGGCACTAATTCCAGAGGGACGGTATTGCATTTACATTTTATTCCTCTCTCAATCGCCTGCTCGTCTGTCAGTCCCACTCCTGCAAGCTGGGGGTCTGTAAAAACAGCGTGGGGGACGACAGTGTAATCCATTTTCTTTTTCTCATCATCACAGCATGCCAGGGCATTAGTTGCTGCAACCATTCCCTCTTTAGCTGCCACAGTTTCGAGCATGGGCTCGCCAGTGACGTCGCCTGCTGCCCAGACATTTTCGCCTGCCTGCATTTCGTCACTGACTACAATCTCCCCTCTTTTCCCTAATTTAACTCCAAGTTTCTCCAATCTCAAACCGGAGGTATTCGGTTCTCTCCCTGCTGCAATTAGAATTTGTCCACCTTTGTATATCCTTTCTTTTCCATTGACAAGTGCTTTCACAACTTTTTCATTGCCTCTCTGCTGAACGCTTTTCACTTCAACATTTGTGCATATTTCTATTCCTTCGTCCTGTGAATATCTATGTAAAAGAGCGGCGAGTTCCGGCTCTTCTCTTGGCACTATTCTATCTGCCCGCTGCAGCAAACAAACTTTTGTTCCAAATCGTGAGAACATCTGGGCAAATTCCATTCCCTGGGCTCCACCGCCAAGGATAATCATTGAATCTGGAACTTCTTTTAATTTCAATGCTTCTATGTTAGTCAGATAATCTACCACATCAATTCCTTCAATTGGCAAAACAGAGGTGGAAGAACCTGTTGCAATTATGAGTTTATCAGCGGTGTAAATCTCTCCGTTTACCTGGACTTCGTTTTTGGAGATGAATTTCGCATTGCCTTTTACAAACTCTATGTGAGATAAACTGCTTAATACGTCCTCGTATTTCCTGGTTCTGAGTTTTCCAATCAATCTATCTTTTTCTTCAATAATTGTTTTGAAATCAAAGGAAGCAGATAATTCCAGGCCATTAAACTTGTGAGTTCTGGCTTTGTGTATCAATTCTCCGATATGAAGCAAATGTTTGGTGGGCAGACACCCAACGTTCACACATGTCCCTCCGATACCAACGGTATCATTGTTTATAATCAAGGTCTCTGCGTTGAGGTCGTCTGACTTCATTGCAGCAGAAAATCCTGCTGCACCCCCGCCAACGATGATCATATCAAATTTTTTCATCTTTCAATCAACTCCTAAATCTTTTTTCCAACCGGACACGGCCTGTCACCGTAATCGCAGAATACGCAGCAGCTCTTTTTTGCGTGTATTAATTTCCTACAGGTACTGCATTCATAGAAAGGGACACAGCTTTTAGTTGGTATCTCCATCTCCTGTTTGTGCCCGCATTCCGGACAGGTCAGGATCCCGATATTATCTCTTTTCATTCCTGAAGCACCCCGCAGCATTTCAGCCTCTTACTGTATTTTTCTATATGCCTTTCAATCTCACAGAGTATCGGCACAATGTGCTCCTCGTCAAGGGAGTAGATCTTGTGCTTTCCATTCCAGGTCGAGTTCACAAAACCGCAGTTTTCAAGACACTTTAGATTGTGCGAAACCCTGCTCTGCTCAAACCCCAGTTCCCTGGAGATCTCTGTGACGTTTTTCGGACCTTCTCTTAGAAGGTGGATTATCCCAAATCTCGTCTGATTTGAGAATGCCTTGAAAAACAGTCTGTACGAGTTATATGACGATTTCTTCATATGATATACTTGTCATGAATAGTATAAATATCTTTCGGGTATCCCAGTGCCTTCGAATGAACTTTTGTAATTCCCATAATTTCCCACATGCTTAACCCATGAGACATGTCCAGGATCATTTATAGCTTAAGTTGACACCACCGTTTGCAGGTAACAAAAGTATATAAGGATATATTAGGATAAATGTTTTTATGGGTAACGATCGGGGAAAGAAAGTAGAGATATCGGTAGTAATACCTGTAAAGGACGAAGAAAAAACCATAGAAACACTGTCTGAAGATATCAAATCCATTTTATCGAATCGCTGTTATGAGGTAATATTTATCGACGACGGGAGCAGGGATCGGACTTTTGAGGTTCTTAAAAATGTTCAGAGAAAGAATAAGTATATAAAAATCATCCGATTCAAGAAAAATTTTGGGAAGTCCGATGCGCTCTCAGCAGGGTTTGGCATGGCGAGAGGGGAAATAATAATTACAATGGATGGAGACTTACAGGATGACCCGGGGGAGATTCTAAAGTTTATTGAGAAGATTAATGAGGGGTGGGACGTGGTGGTTGGGTGGAGATACCCGCGAAACGATCATATGCTGAAGGTTATACCGTCCAGAATATTTAATAAACTTACAAGTATTCTGACAAAAGTCCAGATACATGATATAAATTGTGGGTTTAAAGCATTTCGGCATGAGGTTGTAAAGGATATAAGGTTGTATGGTGAGCTGCATAGATATCTGCCTGTGATTGTGGCTATGAAAGGCTATTCTGTTACTGAGATAAAAGTCAAACATCACAAAAGAGTTTACGGAAAGTCAAAATTCGGGACAGGACGATTGATAAAAGGGTTCATCGACCTGATTACAGTAAAGTTTTTGATGGAATATTCCAAAAAACCTCTGCACTTTTTTGGTTCTATAGGGATTGTAACTTTCTTATCAGGGGTTCTAATTAATTCTTATCTGGTGCTGCTGTGGTTTAAGGGTATAAAAATAGGTGACCGCCCTCTTTTAATGCTCGGAGTTCTTTTAGTTATAATCGGCATTCAGTTCGTATCGATGGGCTTGCTTGGTGAGATGATTGTAAGTTCTTATCGAAGTGATGAGGATTATAAAATTGAGTCCATTACCGAATCCATTACAGATTAATAAATAATCTGGTTACAACCTCACAACCCCCACCAGCCAGAAACCACAGTTATATACCTCTATTTTATTGAACTCCTTTTTCAACATCTTTTTTAATTTTTGTGTATTAAATGACATCCTGTGACCCGGGTCATCGCCAAAATTTTTCAAATTTTTCAATGAAAAGAGATTCCCCAATCTAAAAAAGGGTGTATTTGGCACAGATATTATTGCCCCGGCAGAGGTCACCCTGCCTATCTCTTTTAGAGCTTTTTCCGGGTGGTTTAGATGTTCCAGTACTTCCAAACATATCACTGTTTCATATGAACCATTTTGAAATGGAAGATTATAAATATCTGCAAGGATCCTGTTCGAGGTGGTCAATCTACCAGCAATGTTCAAACTCCCAAGTGAGATGTCTGCTATATCTGTAGATAAGTTGAGTTTGTCTTTTATCAGTCTGCTAACTATTCCTTCTCCACCACCCAGGTCCAGAAGAGAGGCCGGGTTGAAATTGTCCAGTTCATTTATTACGGTATTTAAAAAATTTATAATAAAATGAATCTTAAGGGGGTTGGATGTCTGATATTTATGTATATTCAATATCCCTTCGCTGTCCACATCACGTATAAAATCGAGGTCACAGGTCTTAATCATATATTATTAGACATTGATGCTTTAATTATAAAAAGTTAGGCAAATACAAATGGCTACTGATACTTAACCTCTAAACACCTCTGCATCAAATACCTTGACCTCCGCCTTCTCCCATGAAAAGTCAGGTATATCCCCTTTTAAGACCGCCAGTTTCAGCGCCTTTTCAGATGTAAGGTTCTGCTCTTCAAAAGTAAGTGGCAGCACAACACCAACCCTGCCGTCCTGTTCGACCAGGAGCCCCTTACCCGGTACTATCTCTTCTTTAGAACCTATCGTTTCATACTCCCTGAAAACAGTCACCACCACCTCATAATCCACCGTCCTGTCAATCTTGTGCCCCTCTGAGAGCATCTCCACACTCATATAAAGCGGCATCGTAGTATATGTATAACCAAGGCATGAGACCCGCTCACCATCCTGGTACACAGATACGAATACAGGGCGGTTCATTTTAAGTCCTGGCGGTATCGTCCCGTCATATTTTTCACCATCAATTGTCTTTCTGGCGATTTCTACCAGGATCATACCCTCTCTCTTGGACAGCGTTCCATCTTTATGGATAAGTAAATTGAATCCCAGATAGAACACACCCATCCAGACGAAAATTACAAGTATCCACAAGAACAGTTTATTTATTTTAAGATTCATATAAAAATAGACGGAAAGATAACATGAAAATACAGGAAAACAGAACGATACTCCTGATTATTGCATTCGGCATCATCCTGAGATTGATTGATATAGCAAGGCCGTTTTCAGGACTCGCCAAATGGAATGAGGGCCATTATTCACTTACCGCACTCAATTACTTCAAGTACGGGATAATGACCCCGATGAACGAATACGGCCTTGACCTCTCAACCACCCCGCTTCTATCCTGGGCAATATATGCGTCATTTAATATCTTCGGGGTTCATGAATGGGCAGCACGGCTGCCTGTTTTAATCTCCGGGATTATTTCTCTTTACCTGGTATATCTCATTGCCTTACACCTCTATAACAGAGATGTTGCAGTACTTGGTACATTTCTGGCAGCAACTGCCCCGGGAATTGTATACTACTCCAGGAACGTCCAGCTCGAGAGCATGATGACGATGTTCCTGCTGGCCTCCATGCTGTTTCTGATGCTCTTCAAGGAGACCTATAATAAGAAATATTTCTGGGCGGCTGTAATCTATCTGGCACTGGGGATACTTACCAAATATCCTGCTGCGGTCGTGTATCCCGCCATGCTCTGGATATGGTTCAGGTATAAAGGTCACTTAAGAGAACATGCGGATACTACCAGACTTTTGATTCTCCTTCTATTCCCCGTCCTCCCTGCACTTTTGTGGTTTTATTACGGGTTCTCTGCTACACCTTCAACGGTTTCGTGGTATATTTACAAGCCAGAAGAGGAGTTCTGGTCGATAAAACTGGCAGGTAAAGCGCTGTATGACGCAGTTTTTCAGCATATCCCGGATGACCTCGGGAAGGTGATTTTCTATCCCCTGGTAATTGCGATTCCCATGATATATCTGGACAGGCAGAGACACATGCCATTGATATTATATTCTGTGGCATGGTTTGTTGTTATCCTGGTATTCCCGAATTATTACATAAACAACTACTACTATCACTTCCCTTCCCTGTATGGATTTGCAATACTCTTTGCGTATTATCTAACTGAACTTAAACAGTTCTTCAGGGATTACCTAAGTGAAATCAAACTTAAAAATCTTGGTTTTGGGGTTCTTGCTCTAATATTCATATTCAACATACAGGGATACTACTCGGTGTTCCATTCTTTTTACTCGGATTTTACAACGGTCAACGAGACAGAACCTTACTATTCTGCAAAATATGTGTCAGGGATAAATACCGGGCGTGATCCAGTACTCGTAGACCTCCCGAATACCATGTTTTATGCAGGTTCAGACCCTGAATATGTGCGGCCAGGTTATATCGAGGAAGGAATTATACAGGCAATTGAAGATGGGAAATACACATATGTGGTCTTGTATTATGTAGGGAGTCCTGATATCAAAAAGGCACTGGACGAGCACGGATATAAGAAGATTGCACCAAGGGCATGGAAGAGGTATGATTGAGCATGGATATCAGAACTAAAAAATATATCCTATTATCAGCAGGATTTACAATATTTGCAGTATTACCCCTGCTTCATCCATATTTCCCGAATCAGGAAAAAGGTGTCAATGACATATTGCGCCTTGTAGAACTGGATACTTGTATTAAAGATGGTGTGCTGTTCCCCCGCTGGTTTCCTGACCTGTATGGCGGCAGGGGCGGGCTTATATTCCAGTTCTATGCCCCTCTCTCATACTTTGTGGCAGAAGTATTCCATCTTATAGGGTTTGATTATGCAAATTCTATAAAGACGGTTTTTGTCATGTCTTTCGTTCTTTCCGCTGTTTTCATGTACCTTTTTGCCAGGCGTTTTGTCAGCGAATCTCCAGCCTTTATTGCATCAGTACTCTATGTTTATGCACCCTATCATCTCGGGGATACCTATATCCGCGGAGACCTTGCAGAATCGCTTTCATTTGTTTTATTTCCATTAATCCTGCTGACCTTCCACAATCTAATCCAGAAAAAATCTGATAAATATGTTATAATCGGAGGGATATTATATGCGTCTTTAATTCTGACACATAATATAATGGCATTGATATTCACTGCTTTTTTAGTTGCATATCTTACCTATTTCATATTCGAGGGCACTCTCCCTCTAAAAAAGGTCGTCTTCGTATTGCTTATAGGGATATCTCTTTCGGCATTTTTCTGGATTCCAGCGCTGGTCGAGAAACAGTATGTCCACATGTATAGAATCTATTCAATCCATGACTACAGGGTATCATTTGTCCCGATTTCATGGCTTGTTCCGTCCGTTTATCTTCTGACTACCAGGAGCATAGAGAATCCCTATGTGATGCTCCAGTTTGGGATAGTTGGAATTTTTCTCTCCATGGGTGCGGTTTTATTTGCCAGGAGTAGATATGTGTCGTTTATCTTTTTTTTGCTCGTTGTTACAACTTTCTTCATGACGCCTTACTCAGAATTTTTTTGGGAGAACCTCCCTTTGATAAAATATATCCAGTTCCCATGGAGGCTTTTTGGAATCGCTGCTATCCTGACGTCCATACTCGGCGCCATATTTTTTGAGAAACTTACAAACAGAGTTCCCGATACGAAAAAGATTGTCATATCTCTACTGATTTCACTCGTCATCGTATCAGCCTCTCTAAATTTCATAGGCCCTGATGGATACATAGTTATTGACAAAGGGATTTCGCGAGATATGATCAGGACGACGCAGACAAATTATGCAGGGCTCACTTATGCCAATGAATTCATTCCCCTGGATGCGGTTTTTCCAAATTCGACCATCAAGACCAAAGTAAGTGTAGTATCTGGATATGCAGATTTTACAGTCACAGAAGAAAAATGCAGCAGTTTGAGTTTTAATACTGATGCAAAAGAGGCATCAATTTTAAGGATAAACACCTTCTACTTCCCCGGCTGGACAGCCTATGTTGACGGCAAGAAAGAAGAGGTAAGGGTGGACAGTGAAGGTCTTATGGAACTGGATATCGAAAAAGGTGTGCATGAAATAAAAGTGGAATTCGAGAACACATGGGTTAGAACCATTGCGACTCTCATATCTATCATTTCTCTCGCGTTTTTAATAATCTTAATAATATATGCATTAAACCTACAGAAGGTATTTAGATGACCTTAAAAAATAAGATAAAAAAACACAGGTATTTCATTCTGGCACTTGTATCCCCACTCTTTGCAATAATCCCTCTCCTATCTCAATATTTCCCGGATTCGATGCAGGGGCTTGCTCCGCTATTTCGCCTATTTGAACTGGATATCTGTATAAAAGATGGGACAATTTTCCCGCGGTGGTTTCCAGACATATATGGGGGTCTTGGAGGTCCGTTTTTCAACTTCTATGCACCACTATCCTATTATATTGCAGAACTTTTCAGACTTGCAGGATTTGAGTATACAGACTCACTAAAATCGACATATGCATTATCACTTGTACTCTCCAGTATCTTCATGTATCTATTTGCAAGGGAATTTGTCGGTAAAGCGTCTGCATTTATTTCCTCAATCCTCTATGTCTATGCCCCATTCCACCTTGCAACAATATATCTAAGAGGCGGGTTTGCCGAGTCATTTGCATTCGTATTTTATCCTTTGATCCTGTCTTCCCTGCATCGCCTGGCAAGGGAGAGGTCATATAAGTCCTTTTTACTTACTGCCATATCGTATGCCGGCCTTATCCTGACACACAATATCATGGCCATGTTATTTTCTGCATTTCTCCTGGCATATACCGGTTTTTTTATTGTAGAAAAAAAATTCCCTGCAAAGCCTGTACTCACCGCATTGCTTACCGGGCTTCTTCTCACTGCATTCTTCTGGGTCCCTGCAATGGTCGAAAAAGAATATGTAAACATAGATATTTTATATACCGCTACCTGGGAATATGACTATCATAACAACCTGCTGAAC
>WAQR01000050.1 GCA_015520145.1 Candidatus Hydrothermarchaeota archaeon | reverse complement strand
CAGGAACTCTTTACATATGTAAATTTCTGCTAAAAAATTAAGGGATATTGACTATGTTGTGATGGTTGAAGTCGAAGTTACGTATTGTACGCCGCCCTGGCCAGGTGTCTTTGTGATGTTGAAAGGCAGGGGGGTCTTATCGTTCTTCGTAAGACTCGATAGGTTTTCTTGCTACATCCCGGGCGAATCTCCAGTGTTTCTGCAATAGTTTTGCCCAGGGGCAGGGATTTTTAAACGTGCTGTTGGGAGTAAGTAGTGGCTGGCTTAATAGATGTAAATAAGCCATATTATCCATGATATAAGGAGAATCCCAAAAAACCATTTTATTAACCTTATCGCAGATAATTTACGTTTGTCTCTATAATCTCCTACTGGGAAACCCCAACATCTTTCCATTTTATACCTATGCTAGAAAATCGATCTAAAATGGATAGAGGTTATAGGCTCAAACGTCCTTTTTGCCGATGATGACAAAATTAAAAGAATCGCTCTTGAGATAGTGCCACTCTTTTCTCGGAGTTGTCAAATCCTTGGGATGACTTTGAAAGCGATTATCCCACACCCGGCAATTATAACCCAGAACGTGACGACATCGATAATCCTCATAGCAAAAAGAGTTATATTCACAACAAGAATCAGGATAACAGCAATTGATATAGCCCTCACATAATCCATGATTATCCGACCTCATACCTCATATTCATCCACTCTCCACCCTATCCCCTTTTGACCACCAGGGTGTTGATGGGTTCTCATCGATATAAAGTGCAAGCCATTCGTTTCTTGAACCTGGATCAAAGAGATGATACAACCTGACAAATGTTGCAGCCAGTTCTTTATAATCATAGACCTCAAAAAATACACCCTTTTTTATCTGAAAAAGGAATTCTCCTGAATCAAATATCTTCCCACCGTCAATCCTGTTTAAAATCTTCTCCCCATCCATTACTATCGGTTCTATAGCTCTTGTTATCCCATCAACAATCCTGTCAAAATGGACAACATCAAAAAACGCACATCCTGTAACATATCTCTCATTTCTCTTCACGTTCTGGTTTCGTGAAATGGATTTTATATCTTCCAAAATCTTTTCTGTCAGGCTCATAATAAGTACATTATATAATACTATGAGTTAAAAAAGTTAAGTATGGACATCACCCCACTCTCCACACAATCTGACATCTGCTCTCTAACATCTCCCGACCATATCAGGCATACCTTCCAAAATTGAAGGGTCTACTTTATAGGTCTCCACATACTCCTGGTATCCCTTCCTCATAGTCTGTTTCGGAAAATAGGTGGCTTTCCATTTACCCAGTTCCTTTAATATCTCCTCATCAGTATATTCAGTAGGATGATTTAACAAGAGATACTTGGCAAGCCCGCGCATCGCATAAGAATGGGCACAGCCGCATGCACGTCTTCCATCAGAAAACACAAGGGTCTTTGCACCGCAGCAGTATTCACAGGAGATATTCGAGCCTATGCTGACATATCTTGCCATCTGTTCTTCATTCAGGGTTTCATTTTCGTACCTCATCAATATTGGAATCATCCTGTTCGGGTCTGCATCATACGAGACATTCAGCTCCTCACCGTATATCTCAGGGACACCTTTTGGAATCACCCTCGCCCTGATATCCTCCTTCACCAGATAAGAATAAGTGAAATTGTACAGGGCATTATATTTAGACCTCAGCTCATCATACGAATATTTCCTATCATCGATATTCCATCTCTCCAGCCCCTTACCGACCCCGCTGCTGCCGTAGTCACTACCATCTCCATCTCCGTTCCCGCCACTGTCACCAATGCTGTTTATCCCTGTGTCCTTTCCTCCAACTCCAACTGCAAACGGCTCACCAAAAGGATTTCTTATCACAATGTTAAGTTCCAGGGATTGTATTGCAGCAAGCGAAATCAAAAACACTCCTAACACTGCTGCAAGACCCAGTACCAGAATCTTAATATTATTAATATTACTCAATTTTCTACCCTTTAGATTTTGTATCCTTCTATACCTTTAAATGTCTCTCGATTATTTAATTGTTTCCCAGGAGGCGGTGTTGTCCTGACCCCCGTAATGGTTTCGTCCCGTGTGGCAGTGCGGTAATTTTCGGGCGGTAATTTTAATAACAATAATGACAATAACCTCCTCAAATAACCTCCCTAAAAAAATGGAGATATGCGGAGATACACGGAGATATACGGAGATGTGACATCATGACATGGGGACTCTACGACCGCAGAGGGACAGCACTCCCGCCGCGGGTCTTCTCAAACGGCAAGACCCAGGAAGAGGCCATAGACGAGATTATCGAGAAATTCGACGACCACAGGATAGTCCTCCTCAAAGGAGGGGTGGGCAGCGGGAAGTCCATCATCGGCGCAACGGTTGCAGGTGCGCTTGGAAAAGGGATAATCAACGTCCCTGTCAAACCCCTTCAGGAGCAGTACCAGCGGGACTATGAGGGAAGGCTGAACATCAGGATAAACGGGCGGTCATTGAGGATTAGGGTACTAAAAGGCAGGCACAACTTCGTGTGCAAAAAGATTCTCGGCGGCAGGGTAAGATGCAGCTCCAGGATGCTGCCATGCACAGTTCCTCTCGGCACAGATACACCGAGGTGGAAGACTGCAATGAAATGCAGGTACTGGTCTCCTATCTACCCGAATGTCGTCGCCCCGCTGAAAAAGGAAAAGGCATGCAGGATTACAGGATACGACTCGATTGGAGGTACCCAGTACTTCCACAGGCGGGCTGCGGGCTGCGGATACTATGACCAGAACCACTATTACCTGGATGCAGACATCATCGTATACAACAGCGCGAAATGGCATGCTGACACAAACCTTTACAGGAAGCCGAAAGTCGATATAGAAATATTCGACGAAGCAGACCTCTTCCTGGACAGCCTGAGCCTGAGGACGGTGCTCTCCAGCAGGATGATATCAACCCTGGTAAGGGAGGCTGGCGAGGTCAAGGCAAATCTGTACCGTCAAAACGAGCATGAGCTCGGGATGGAGGTAGAATCACGGGCAGCGGAGATCAGGCGGTCTTTTGACGAATTTTTAAGCACCAGACACCCCAACAAACCTTACGATTTCGATGATGCGGTAGACAACCTCCTGCGCAGCCTTACGAACTTTTTGAAAATAATGGGGACTGAATTCTCTGAAAATCTCATGATGAAGCTTGACGACATCCTGAACTACCGCGACATTACAAGCTTTTTTGTTGAAGGTGACAGGATGACATTCTTTGTACCTGAGCAGTCGCTTGTAATGAAAGACATCCTTGAAAAGTGCACAGACAGGCTCCTGTTCATGTCAGCAACACTCCAGGACCTGGAAGTGATAAAAGAGGTATACGGGATCGATGATTTCGGTTATGTGGAAGGTGAGACCAGGGCACCTGGAAGGAGGTATGTAAAGCGGCTGGAAAGTGAGCAGACGGTCAACTGGCAGAACTGGCAAAACAGGCGGTTCAGGGAACAGTACTGGCAGACCCTCTCAGAAATCCTCAAAAGGGCGAAGAGGCCGACCCTGGTACAGGTTCATTCCTACCAGTACCTGCCGGAGAACAGCTGCTACCACCCGATCCCATCCAGGCATTCACTGAAGGACGGGAATCAGGAAGACGGGATAATATCTTTTAAGAAAGGAGAAGAATCCCTGCTGTTTAGCACAAAGACAGACCGGGGAATAGACCTGCCTGACGGTGCCTGCCGGGCGATCGTGATTATGAAATATCCATTCCCATCCATGAAAGACCCCCTGTTCACTGTGATGAGAAAACGGCTGGGCGACAGGGCGTTTTGGAACTACTACAACGATATAGCAAGGAGGGAGTTCGAACAGCAGCTCGGCAGAGGGCTTAGAGGGCCGGACGACTGGATAGAGGTCTGGAGCCCTGATATGAGGGTGCACCAGGAACTTGGAGGTCTTAGAGCTGGTAAGTGAGATAGTGTACGTGTTTAAGATAAGCTGGATAGCGGGATGGCGGTATAATGGCGATAGATAATTGGTGATATGGCGATATAATGAACCTGCATACAAAACCCCTGAACAGGACGCTCCTCAACCTGATAAAAGAAGAACCCACAGAAGACATGCGGGTCCTGGACCTCGGCTGCGGTTACGGGAAGTTGACCTTTGCCCTGGCACCTGTCGTAAAGTATATCACAGGTATCGACAGGTCGCCTGAACAGATAAAGAGGGCAGAAGAACTCGCTGTTGAAAGAGGGATTGATAACGTCGAGTTTCACGTCGCTGACGCACGCACCACTGACTACAGCAGATTTGGTAAAATAGATATGATTGTAGCGCATTTTTTCATGAGCAATGAGGCAGTCTACAACTCTTCCAGGTGTCTTGGACATGGAAACGTTTTTGCATTTGCATGCTTTCATGAAGACCGACTAAAAGAACTCGGGGTGAAATCCAGGTTCTCGTACAGTCTTGACGGGATGGAGGACCTTCTCAAAAATGCGGGGTTTAGAGTCGAGTATCTTGATGCAGAAAAGGAGGTTTTGGAATTTAAATCAAAAAAGGAATTCTATGATTATTTTAAAGGCTCAAAGGCAAGATGGGAGCAGACTTCGAGGTGGAAGAACTTCATGGAATATCTTGAGCAGGGGGGAAGGAAGATAACGTACAGCACGCTTGTAGGAAAGGCGAGGAAGTTATAATACTTTTCCTGCGCTCTTGGATAAATCACATATATCTATAAATACCTCTAATATATCCAGGTGAAAAATAATGGATATAAACCTTTACTGCATCTGGTGCGGAGGAAGGCTCTGCACAGAGGACGGGCATATCGCATGCATGGGCTGTGGTACGGAATACTCTGATGTCATAATGTCTGAGACCAAAAGAGAGGATGAAAAGGAGATCACAGTGGAGACGAGTATCAGCATGGAATGCCTCCTGGTAAAACCGAGATTCGAGAGAGCTCCGGTACTGGAGCTTCTGGATGTCCCTGCAAAAGAAGCGGTTGCATTTTGATAAGAGGTGAGAGGGATTTCCATCGCTTACTCCCATCCCCCCTGGGAGCACCTCTCTCTCTTTCATGTTCCAGTAAGGCAGCCAAATAACAGCTCGGATTACTTTGGATCACTGTCCTGCCTGTAGCTCGACCTCTCTTATACTGGAATAAATAGGACCTTTTGGCGTTAGAATACTCTTTTTTAATTTGATCTTATTAATCATAAAATCTCCAAATCTTTCATCCTGGTGCCGCAGGATAAAGTCCTTCAATCCATCCTTTCTTTTCCTGGGTTTGACCCTTGCTATGGTTATGTGGGGATGGAAACGCCTGTCTTTCTTGAAACCGAGTTCTGATAAATTCTGCTCGAGTCTCTTTTGTATTTCAATGATTAAATCTCTGTTTTTCTCAACCCCAACCCATACCACACGTATGGAATTAAGTTTTGGAAACGCACCCGCTCCTTCAAGAGATATCTCAAAAGGAACATGTCCCTGAAGAGATGCAGCCATCGCTTTGTGGATGCCGTCAATCTGCCTTTCATCGATTTCTCCTAAAAATTTGAGTGTGAGATGGAGGTTCTCATGTTCAACGGTTTTGACACCGTCAATTGCTTTCAGTTCGCCAAGGACTCTGGAAATACGGTCATTTCTGATGTCGATAGCAATAAAGGTACGCATAGTATCTGCTATATTATAGAATCTACTTATAGAACCGGGGAGTTGGGAGTACCTAGATACTTAGTTTCAGCCTCTCGTACTCTGCCCTCTTTATTTCGAGTTTCTGCTTGATCTCTTTTTCGAGTGCATCCAATTCGGCGGCATTCATCCCCATTATCATCTCGATTTTTGGGGTGTCATATGAAGACTCATCAAATTGTTCAAGTTTAAGCTCCATTTATCTTTCTCCTCTCTTTTTTCCTGGTTTAAATGGTATTGAATAGTATTGAAGTTATTGAACAAACAAACTTAAAAACTTTTCCATTGTAGTGGCTTGTAGTGGCTTTGGTGTGTGTTATCTGGTAATTATTTCGTTTCATGCTTCACCCTCATAAAGTTCCCGAGGATGTACCCCTGTAACTTTCTCCAGAATGCCTTTTCAGGAGCCCCCAGATTCATCCAGTCCTATGCCGAACTGGTTGGCAACAAAGCCTGTGGACAATCTGTACTTCACAACCCGGTAGACAATCTTCTTTACATCGATGCCATTGAGTTTCATACAAAATGTGTGGAAACCGGTACTAAACCTTGGCGAAATCTCTGGCAGATACACAACAAAAAGAGCGAAAAGTATTTATAGTATAGAATAGTAAATTTATGCTTGTAGATACATTAAGGAAAATTTGGGTGGGATGTGTGTGTTTTATAT
>WAQR01000049.1 GCA_015520145.1 Candidatus Hydrothermarchaeota archaeon | reverse complement strand
TGTCCCGGGGAAAAAGGCTTCCAGGATTATAAGGATAACCCCGACTATAATAGAAATCGTTGCAAGCTCATTTTCAATCATCAGTATTTATAAGTATGTTCGATGTTTATTAAAACTTTTGGTAACTCATGCAGGCAATATGGAAATCGATTAAAGATGGAAAAGTTCAGCTCAAGAAGGATGTGTATGCGAGCGGGGTTCGGGTATGAGGAGAGTTAGGTGAAATGCCCAAGACTTTTGAATATAAAGGATACTACATTCGTTTTCAGTCCGTTGCATAAGATCACACACAATCCAAATGATGATAAGAGATATAAACATACCGTGTTTAGCCATATTAAAAGTTACCGGGACTTAACTCTATAAATCGGTATCCCCCATTTTGGGATATCTTTCTCAAGCAGCCCTTCTGCAACCATATCGTCCAGTGCATCGCCTATCGAACACCCAGTAAATGCTTCAAAGACAAACGGCTCTTCAAACTTCAGCCTATCCACCTCGCTCTCTATATCCGCCAGATTGGCACTGCCTTTCGATTTAATTATCTCCAGGATTATCCTCTTACTCTTTTTCATACTATGTATCCACCTGTCAATTCAATGATTTGATTAACCTGTCAATACCCGAAAGGAAGACTTCTCCCTCCTCTTTTGTGTTGTAGATATAAAGGGATGCCCTTGCCGAACCGCTTACCCCGATACCCCTCGCATTGAACCATGAATGTACGCAGTGGTCGCCGCTTCTAATCATGATATTCAGATTTCTGTCAAGCAGTCTTGCAATATCGCCCGGGGAGATAAGGGATGTACCGTCATCTTTCACCATCCTGAAACTTATAATCCCTGACCTCTTTGACGGGTCATCAGGTCCGATGATATCTATCTCCTCATGTTCTAAAAGACCTTCGGTTATAAATTTGTTAAGTGTTTCCTCGTGCTTTGATATGTTTCCCATCCCTATCTTCGAGAGATATTCTACCGCTGCACCAGCGCCAATCTGCCCGGCATAGTTCTGAAGTCCAGCTTCGAACAGGTAGGGCGGGCTCTCAAAGACCGCGCGGTCATAAAACGTATCCTTAACCGTATCACCTCCCACGGTATACCTGCCGAGTTTTTTAAGCTCGTCTTTCTTTCCATAAAGTACGCCAACCCCACTTGGCCCTGCCATCTTATGAATGGAAAAACCAAGGAAATCCACGTCAAGTTTCTGAACATCCACCTCCTTATGAGGGACACTCTGCGCTCCATCGAGCATGACCTTTGCACCATAATCATGTGCAATCTTTATAATCTCCCTGGCAGGGTTTGTATATCCATCGAGATTGGATGTATGGACCATGCTTACAAGTTTCACATCTTCGCCCATCATCTCCTCGAACCTCTCCATATTGAATGTATTGTCATTATTCGACTCCACGATTTTATGTACCACCCCTCTCCTGCTCTCCAGTTCAATCCATGGCACCAGGTTCGAGTTGTGTTCCTTGTCGGTCGTCAGCACAGCATCTCCCCTATTTAACTCAAAACAATTTGCGATAATGTTTATACTTTCCGTAGTGTTCTTTGTCCAGATTATCTCGTCACTGCTCTTCGCATTTATGAACTCTTTTACAGCTCTCCTCGCTTTTTCTGCTGCCTCCTTTACCTCCTGCGAGAACCAGTGTGCACTTCTCCCCTTTCCCCCGCAGGCAGGGAAGTTTTCATAGTATTCATCCATTGCCATGATAACCTGCCTGGGTTTGAGTGTCACACATGCATTGTCAAAATATATCGGGCGTCTCCCGTTTCTTTCCCGTTCCAATGCAGGGAAGTCCTCTCTAATCTTTTTGATATTCAATTTCGCCACCAGAAGGGTTTTTCAGGTTTTCAAATTTTAATCTGTATTTAATCTGTAAACTGTGGTATCTCTCTTTTAGCAGTTGTGTATAAATTTTTTCCGTATCTTTTTGACTGCTGCCTGACTACCGCCTTTTTGGGCAATATCAAAACCCAGTTGAAGATAAAAGTTTATAAAACATAAAACCTAAAGGATGTATACACTAATAATAATATAGATATAGATAATAATATAGAATAATAACATAGACCAGGCAGACCAAGCTAAGATTTATATAGGGAGAAGACACACCAACAATACTGTAATATATTAGAATAATACGAGGGACCTTAATGGGACTATCTATCACTATAGCATCTGGAAAAGGCGGAGTTGGAAAAACGACTCTAGCAGCGAATCTTGGAGTAGCACTTGCAGAATTTGATAAAGATGTGACCATCCTGGACGCGGACATCGAAATGGCAAACCTGGAACTTCATCTGGGAATGGAAGGGATGAAGACCACCCTCCATGACGTCTTATCTGGAGATGCTAGCGTAAAAGATGCGATCTATGAAGGGCCGTGTGGAATCAAGGTCATTCCAGCAGGTATCTCTCTTGACGGGTTAAGAAAGGCTGATCCTGAAAGGCTTGAAAATGTGTTAAGTGACCTTCTAAGAACCACTGAGATTTTAATTTTAGATGCACCAGCAGGCCTTGGAAGAAGTGTTGTAACCGCACTTGCCTCAGGTCAGGAACTTTTACTTGTCGTAAATCCCGAGATATCCTCTATGTCCGATGCACTAAAGACAAAGATTGTAGCAAAGAAACTGGGTGCGCACGTGCTTGGAGTTGTGTTGAACAGAGGCGGGCACGATAAGACAGATCTGACTATCCAGGAGGTAGAGGTCATACTGGAGGCAAAGGTATTGGCAGTCATCCCCGAAGACCCCGAGATCAGGCGATCGTCGGCATTTGGACAGCCGGTAGTCCTGAGGAGTCCTGATTCGCCTGCCGCAATCGCAATCAAGAAACTGGCAGCAGACATGATCGGGGAGAAGTATATACCGCCTAAACCCTCAAGAGAACCTTTTATGAAAAGGTTGGTGGGAGGGCTATTTGGGAAGGGATAGGATGATACCTGTTACAGTTTTATATGTACTGCTCATATTAAGTCTTTTTTTTAATTTGAGGTTATTTATAAAAGTCTACAGGCTGGAAAAAGATATAAAGAGGATAAAGGGCGGGGTCGAACTTTCAAAAGAAGAGCTACAGCAGTTGAGGGCGAGGCTGTCGAAGATTAGAGACTTAAAGTCAGGATGACTTGATTTTGATTTTATGACCTGATTTTACATGATAGATATGATAGAGCGAAACGTCATCTTCAAAGACCCGAGAAACAAAACCAGGGTCGCCCTCGTCTATCCCAACCGGTACTCCGCGGGCATGTCGAATCTGGGGTTTCATATAATCTACGACATCTTAAATTCACTGGACAGCGTTTACTGTGAACGGTTCTTCCTGGATTTTGATAGAAGTCTTGAGACAAATTCTGCACTCCACGATTTCGACATCATCGCCTTTCCCTGGCAGTTCGAACTTGATGCAATAAACATCTTAAAAATCCTCTACAGGAACAAGATCCCGATTAAGAGGGATGAGAGGGGTAAGAGGAGTGAAAGGAAACAGCTCGTAATCGCCGGCGGGCCGTGCTGCGTCAACCCGTATCCGTTAAAGAATTTCGTGGACATATTCTTCATCGGGGAAGCCGAGGTAAATCTAATCGACTTCATCGAACTTTTCCAGACACAACCCGATATTGAAGAATTTGCTGATATAAAAGGGCTTTATGTCTCAAAACTCGACAATGCGACAAAACGGGTCTATCTCAAAGACCTTGACACTTACCATCCTGTATCCCAGATCATCTCGCCTCGTGCATCTTTTGGCGAGACATTTCTTTTAGAGGTCTCAAGAGGATGTGGCAGGGGATGCAGGTTTTGCATGGGTGGATATATCTTCAGGCCGAAAAGAGAGAGGAGCCTGTCATATCTCAAAAAGGTTGTTGATGACGGAATCAGGGTATGCAGGCCAAAAAAGGTCTCGCTACTGGGTGCGTCTGTATCCGACTACAGTCAGATAGACAGGCTTTTAGAATACCTTGAAACCACAGGTCTTGAGGTATCCATACCTTCCCTCAGGGCAGACAGCCTCTCACCGACGATTGCCGAATCCATTGCCAGATGCGGTCAGAAGACCATCACACTCGCCCTTGAGTCTTCAGAGAACGTGAGGACGGCAATGAACAAACGGTTATCAGACGAGCTGTTCCTGAAGGCAGCAGAACTGGCATTTGAAAAAGGGATAAAAAAAATAAAGATCTATGTAATGATTGGAAGCCCGGTAGAGACATCTGAGGACATAAAAGAGATTGTAAAACTGGTTAAGAATATCAAAGGCAGGATAAAACTCAGCGTGAATCCATTTATACCAAAGCCCCACACCCCATTTATGTGGTCAAAATTTGAGGAGATATCAACCTTAAAAAAGCGGCTGAAAATCTTAAAAACGTCCAATATCGAAATTGAGATAGGTGACTTTAAAAAGGCCTTCCTCCAGGCGACAATCGCCAGGGGTGACGAAAAACTCTCAGACATCCTGGAAAAGGCCGTCATTTACGGCGGCGGTATGGGTGCTTTCAGGAGGGCATTTAAGGAGGAGGGAATTGATTTCAATCATTATGCAGATGCGATCCCGACACAGAGCAGGCTGCCATGGGATAATATTGATACAGGTATAAACAAAACGTTTTTGAAAAAAGAACTTGAAAAATCATATATAGTAGGAACATCAAATATATGTACACAGGGCATACATTAAAAGAGTAAACGAGGGTGTAGTTTGATGGAAGTCTTCAAGAAGAGATACCGAAACCTTGCAAAAGAATTACAAGAACCTGGTCTGCCAATTAATGCCGTGAGGTCCGACATCAAAGAAGCAGAAAACGCCAGTAATGCTGGATTTAGAAATTACGACCCAGGTCCTATTGACTTCCTTCGAAGATGCGATACTGCTGAACAGGGACTTGAGATAATCGAGTATCTGGAAAACAGGGGCGAGATTGACAAAGAATATGCTGACAAATTGAGATTTCAGTTGATAAGGGATGGTATCAGGAGTTTTGGATCAAAAAAAGAGAGCGACTATTATGAAAAAAACAGGTTCTAAATGGGGTTTTGAATAGAAAGCTATATATTACCACTAAATTAAATATCTAAAGTATAAATATAAAAAAGGGGCGATATATTGGACGATTATACTTTGCTAATGCTTTTTACAGGGATTTATACAATACTCCTGTTCAATATGATTCACAATTTCAGGCAGAGTAAAAAGACGCACGACCTCATTGAAAATCTTGAGACCATAGTTTCAAACACGACTGAACTGAACAGGGTGACAAAGATGATGAAAAACATCGGAGGTTTGGATAGCATTGAAGGTATCGACAAAGGGGATATCTCAATCAAAAAATCCGTATCATCAATATCATCTGGCTCATCTGAAAAAGAAGAGATAAAAGAAGCGCCGAAAGAAACACCAAAAGAAACGCCATTAAGCGACGAGCCGCCCCTTGCAAAACTTTTAAGAGAGAGAAAAGAGCAGTAAATTAAAATGGAGATCGGAGTTGTTGGCAAACCAAATGTGGGCAAAAGCACTTTTTTTAATGCCTCCACTTTAAGCAACGTCGAGGCTGCAAATTATCCATTTACGACCGTAGATGCGAATAAGGCAGTCGGATTTGTCAAAGTACCATGTGTATGCAGAGAACTGGGTGTGACATGCAGGGCGAAAAATTCCAGGTGCATCGATGGCAATCGATTCGTCCCGGTTGAAATGATAGATGTCGCGGGGCTTGTCCCGAATGCCCATGAAGGCAGGGGGCTTGGAAACAGATTCATGGACGACCTAAGGCAGGCTGCGGCACTTGTCCATGTGGTTGATGCATCAGGGAGTACAGATGCGGAAGGCAATATCCTGAAACCCGGGTCACATAATCCACTTGATGACATAAGATTTCTGGAAGACGAGATCGAGCAGTGGTTTCTCCAGATATTCAGGCGGAACTGGGAAAAGATGACCAGGAAGACGCGGGTAGAAAAAAGGGATTTTGTAAAGTATTTCTGCATGATGTTTGCTGGAATAGGCTTTAGTGAGGCAGATGTCGTAAAAGCTATAAGGGAGGCAGACCTTAATCCTGAAAACCCGGCAGATTGGAGTGACGACGACCTGTTCATATTTACAAAAAACCTGCGGAAGATTTCAAAACCGATGATTATTGCTGCAAACAAGACAGATATCGAGGTATCAAAAAAGAACATAGAACTGATGAAAAAGGAGTTTCCAGACGATTTGATAATACCAACAAGCTCAATGGCAGAATTTGTCCTCAAAACCATGGCAGAGTCAGGGGCAATAAGATATATCCCAGGAGACTCTGATTTTGAAATAATCGACCAGGCAAAGATTTCAGAAAAACAGGCAAAGGGATTACAGATAATAAGATCTGTCTTTGAAAACTTCGGCAATACAGGTGTCCAGGAATGCATAAATACCGCAGTCCTTGACGTGTTAAAGAAAATAGTCGTATTCCCGGTTGAGGACGAAGGCAGGTTTGCAGACAAAAACGGAAACATACTGCCAGATGCATACATACTCGACAGGGGTTCGACGCCAAGAGACCTTGCTTTTAAGATTCACACAGATATCGGTAACAGGTTTATAGGCGCAATTGATGCACGGACAAAAAGGAAAATTTCAAGCGACAGAGAACTGAACCATCTGGATATCATAAAGATATTAGTGAACTAAACCGCATTAAACCGCATCTCTGCCCCTCTCGCCTGTCCTGACCCGTATCGTCTCTTCAACAGGATAAATAAATATCTTCCCGTCTCCCACATTTCCTGTCTTGGCAGCTTCTATGATGGCATTGATCGCAGGTTCGCAGTCCTCATCATCCACAACGACCTCCAGCTTTACCTTGCCCAGCATATCAACCCTGTACTCCCTTCCGCGCCACTGCTGGACTATCCCTTTCTGGCGTCCGCGCCCCTTCACCTCAGTAACAGTCATCCCTAAAAAGCCCCTCTCTTCCAGTGCGGTCTTTACGTTATTCAATCTTTCAGGTCTTATTATCGCCTCGATCTTTTTCATTGCCGTCACCGTGTCACCTTATCCTTACCTTACAACGTCCTCTGGATACGCGTCTGTCCTGTGATATGCTATATCCAGGCCGGCTATCTCATCTGCTTCAGATGCCCTTACTCCAATAATTACATCCATTCCCTTATATAAAATCGTCGATGCGATAAGGGCATATACCACGGCAGACAGGGTACCGGTAAGCTGAGCTAAAAACGATACACCGCCAAGCCCGCCGAGGACAGTGAGCCCAAAGATACCGACCGCAATACCGCCCCACGCCCCGCACAGCCCATGGAGTACCCAGACGCCGCAGACATCATCTGCCTTGAGTCTTTCAAGTTCCCACTTGATACCATAGACGAGTATTGCGCCTGCAACACCACCTACTACAAACGCCCCGAGAGGATGATAGAGGTCGCTCCCCGCGCAGACCGCCACAAGACCTGCAAGTATTCCGTTATGGATGAACCCCGGGTCATGTTTTGATATCAGGGTTGCTATAAGCCCACCACCCGCCATTGCAAGTGTGGTATTTGCCGCAACAAGTGCAATATTCAAATTCCCAAGAGAGGCTGCACTTGCCACATTGAACCCGTACCATCCGATAGCAAGGAACCACGATCCCAGGGCGACATAAGGGACGCTGTGGATAGGGAACTCGACGACCCTGCCGTTAGCGAACCTCCCAAGCCTTGGACCGATTATCATTATCGCAGGTAGGGCAAGCCACCCGCCGATTGCATGTACCACCACAGAACCTGCAAAATCGTGAAACGGTGCGCCGAACATGCGGGCAAGGATGCCTGTATCACTGCCCAGGGGGTTGCCAAAAATGGCGTTTGAATCCCATACCAGCCCCTCAAATAACGGATAGATTACCGCAGTAACAAACACTGCTGCTGTAAGATGTGCCTTGAATTTTGTCCTCTCCGACACACCGCCCGAGATAATTGCTATGGCTGCTGTGGCAAACGTCAGCATGAAAAAGTAGTGGGCGAGATTGTACTGTAGCCCTGCATTCTGGATGCCTGTTGCGCTCATTGCAGCAAACCATATACCATGAGCGATTCCATAACCGATGACAAAATACATCACACCTGCAATTGCCCACTCCAGTATTATTTTATTAAACGCATTTACAACACTCTTGCGCCTTACAAGCCCTGCCTCAAGAAAGGCAAAACCAGCATGCATCGAAAACACCAGGACACCCCCCCATATCAGGAAAAATATACTGCTTGAGGTCTGGAATATCTCGGGATCTATCATCTTCAAATCACCATCTGTCAGAAATAAAAGATAGGATTATTTAATAGTTTTTAAGAAAAATTAAGAGTAGTTAGGTGAAATTAAGAAATTTTAAGAAAGTTTCAGAATCGTTCATAAAAGGGGTTACAGCTCATGATAGGCAACACCGACAATTTTCCTGGATTTTGATGCCTGTTTTATGCCCTCAAGTACCTCAAGAACCCTCAAGGCATCCTCACCTGTAACAGGTGGTTTTGTCGAATTGATCACAGAATCAATAAAAAGCCTGTCCTCTTTAAGATATGTTACATCAACCCTTGCCTTTTTGGTCATCTTCTCATCAGAAGTATCCCCCCTGGTCATGCCCATCATAACGTCTTTTCCCAGGGCATCCTTTATCGCCCTTAGATACTTCAATGTCTTATCCAGAGAATCCTCACCCGGGAATATCTTCTCCACGCTGTGCGGGCTGGATAAAAGAGAGCCTGCAGTACCATGGACCTGAACAGCGTTATACAGGACACCTGCATTCCACCCGATATTGATGGTACCCACCGTCCCCTTATCTGTCCTGAATGTACAGACAATATTGTCAGGGATATCCAGCCCTGTAGTTGACGTAGAATCTGCCGACACTTCCGTAATCCTGTCATCCAGAATATAATGGATTAGATGTACGATATGACATCCAGAATCATAAAGTACGCCCCCGCTCCTCTCATCGAAAAACCATGCACTGTTTGGAGACCAGCCAAACGGACCTGGATTTACAAGTATCCCGTGAACCTGGACAACCTTCCCAAGCAGGAGGTTCTTTATAATCCTCCTTGACCTCACATAATTCTGGTTAAAACACTTGTTGTAGCCCACGCCCAAGATAAGACCCTTCTCATTTGAGACCTTCACCAGTTCGTATGCATCTTCAGGAGACGTGCCAAGAGGTTTCTCACAAAAGACGTTCAGGCCACTTTTCAGCGCATTTAAAACTGCCTCGTAATGCATGTTGTTTGGTAGACATACAAAGACAATATCAAGGTTTACGTCTTCGTACATCTTTGCATAGTCGGTATAAAATCCAGATATCCCCCACTTCTCTACAACCTTTCTCCCCGCCCTCTCATCTATATCTGCTGCTGCAACAATATTCACGTCCTCAAAGGCAGATAAAACCGGCAGATGCATCCTCCTTGCGATTGAACCGAGCCCCACGATTCCGATATCTATCTCACCTATTGGCAGCACCTCCAGAAGAAGATCCGTAGGATAGTATCTTTAAAAGCAGTCTTTTCCAGAAAGGGATATAGTTTATAATCCTGTTGTTGTATATCCCATACACCGCCTTTTTCCACATGGGCATCCCGAACCTAAAATTGAAATTCATCTCATCCATATCTGCGCCAAAATATCTGTATGAGAAACTCCCGAGATCCTGCCGTCTTGCAAATTCGAGATGAGGTATCTTTTCAGGGGCAAACCCCATTATCCTGGCACAGAAATGGTCAACTGCAACAGGGTTGCACCCGGCGACAAGCACGCCGATTGGTTTGGGCACACCGCTGACAGGACCGCTGCCCTCCATCCCGATTATCCCGTCCACCAGACATAAATCAGGTACCCTTACTTTATTGATGTCGTGTATCACCTCGTTTAGATACGGGTGGTATTTCACCTTTCTTTTAAGCGGGTTTGCTCCAAATATATTCTTCAGGCAGCACGAGATTGTAGAGATGGTATGGGTCTTCAGTTTTGCAACTGAGATTAGAAGATCTGATTCCATATAGCTTTTCGACATCTCTATCTCTTTCAAAAATAACCCGTTAAGTTTTACATTCACCTTCTCATCTCTGCTAAGATTTAGGAGGCTTACATTTGAATACCTGGAGGCCAGGGCTTCCCACCCAAGCGCCCTAAAGGCCATATCGGCATTTAGCTGGGTTGCATCTGCCTCGCATATAATTATCTTCCTGGGCTCATGGTTTTTATTTAGCCATTCCACAAGACACTCAACCAGGAAAGGGTCGACAGTAGCACCTGTTTCATGCCCTTTTATGAAACACAGATTTGGTTTGATCATAACTGTAGCACGGGGGGTTATACAGAGATCTGACTGTGCCGTTAATGTATCCAGAAGCTCGAACAATCCATCTTTTATCTCCGCAATATCCTGAAGATCTTTTATTTTAGATGCTACAACCACCATCTCTCTCCCTTCTCTCTCTCCTTCTCTATCTCCTGTTCTCTCTTCTTTTTTCTCTTCTTTTCTGTTTCTCTCCATGTTTCTCTCCCGGTCACTCATTTCTTAAAAATCCCTCTTATAATATTGATATCTTCTTTAGAAACGCATTTTAGTATATAAATAGCCAGGAGGTAGACCACAGTGCACAGAACAATTAGATATATCAGGTTTAACTCTATAAAATATATGCCTGTAATACCCATCACCATGCTGCCGACAGCGGGTTTGAGAAGATAGCGAAACTCCGGCAATTTACGCGAATATACCGAGATATAACTTCCCATAATAACAGATACCACAGCCTGGGTAGCCAGGGTTGAAATTGCTGCTCCCACATAGCTGAATCTGGGTATCAATAGCAGATTCAGTGTTATATTAGCCAGAAGTGCGAATCCCAGGGTAATTGCTGCAATCTCCTGCCTGTGGATAGAAGCGAGATATGCACCAAATACGCCGTTTAGAAACGCAAAAATCAAAAGCCATATCAGTATCTTCAATGCAATAGCAGACTCCAGATATTCATCTCCCAGGATAAACATGATTATCTTATCAGCGGTTATAACAGTCCCTACAGCAGTTGGGAGGGTCAATATAAAGATATATTTTAACGAACTTTCGTATATGAGGTTCATCCTGCTCCTCTCGTGTTTGAAAGAGTGTGCAAGCACAGGGAAAATGGTAACTGCATATATTATGGCAAATGATGCCAGTGCCTCCACGAACCTGTATCCCGCAGTGTATATCCCTGCTTCAACATGTCCTTTAAGATGCGAGAGCATCACAATATCGATCCTGTAAAAGAATGGTAAAAAGAG
>WAQR01000048.1 GCA_015520145.1 Candidatus Hydrothermarchaeota archaeon | reverse complement strand
GTCCCCGCCCTCCCCAGCACCTCCACGTCCTCCACATCCTCCTCTTTGCCTGTTCTCGGGTCCACGATAAAGATTGCATAGAAAAAGCAAGCAAAGGCTGCAATAGCAAGGAGCTGGACAAATCCTGGGAAAATGTTCATATAATCAAATACACCTGCAAAGGTTATAGTAACAAATCCGAGGCTTATGTATTTGATATCCTTTTTGGATTTGAGGATGTATGCCACAGCAGAGACTGCTGAGGCAATGATTAGGGGGACCATGTAGTTCATTTCCATCTTATTGCACCTAGAACCAGTAAAACGCAATCGCTCCAAGAGCCATGGACACCGCGAGTATCATTATCCCCTGGAAAAGTTTGTCACTACCCTCGTAGAACATTCCCTTGCTCTTCGGGAAGGGATCTCTAATCTCCTGTAGAAAATATATGCCCATACACATGCTCCCATATGCTGCGAATACTGTGCTTATATACAGAAGTACATAGGAGACAAGGAATATCGACTCCTGCAATGTGAGTGTATATGTCCTTATACCGGATACCATCAGGGCAAAGCTCCAAGTATATATGAGCGCTATACCCCATGAACCCAGACCGAAAAGAAAAAACCCTGACAGGATGGCCACAATGAAGAAAGTAACGAAAGCTAGTGGAATATCCCGGTATGCTGTAGGTACTGTCTGTATCTCTATATTGTGCCCTGTTGAAGAGAATGGACACCCCATCGTGTCCTGATACGCGGTTAGAAGTACACCCGATTTTCCGCTAAATCCCATCACAGCACCGAGTGTCAGCGCGATTATCATGGCGATTTGAACCGCTTTAAATAAAATCATGTATCTCTCACCCCTTCATCCTTATTGGGTCTTGTCTCGTCCATTATCCTGGAGAGCACATCATCTAGAGCGTCGGTTTTGTAGTCGCTGCTCACCTCGTCCATGGGTATGTACATCGCCTCAGATGTCATTTCGATACGCCTCGCTGCAAGTAGAGATGCAGGGAATCCGAGAATAGGAATGGCTGCTCCAAATATGACGAAAAAAAACTGCTGGGGGAGACCGAGCAAGATGATAATTCCTTCTGCTGTAAAGGTGCAGAGCAGACCTATTGCATAAGAGAGAATAAACCTGGTTTTTGGTGTTGTATAATGCAGATATCGCTCCTGCTTTCTTAGCAATAGATGACCAACACTTGCAGGAGTAAGCAGGTGGAGTACTATAAGATAGATACCAATATCTATATTTATTCCCATATAATATATAAGATGCCGTGTTTAAATAAAAAGCTTTGGTCTACGTATCTGACTGGACTGGTAGAAAGGGCATCAATACGGCATCAATACTTTTCCCATGCTCCTGGATACTTTTTAAATATGGGCACCGTCCTTCAATTAACCAGGTGATATTATGATGGAAGCTGTGATGGAAAAACTGACTGAAAAACCGACGAAATTCTGCATATGTGAGATGCCACGTCAAGAACGCCCGCGAGAGCGCATGATCAAATACGGTCCGGAATCGCTTAGCAATGCGGAATTACTTGCCATAATCCTTAGGACCGGTACCAGACGCGAGAATGTTATAGATCTCTCAAACAGGGTCCTGATAGAGTACGACCTGAAAGCACTGTCAAGGGCGACGGTATCAGAACTCAAGTCCATTTCAGGGATTAAAGATGCCAAGGCATGTCAGATTGCAGCAGTTTTTGAACTCGCCCGCAGGATTGGAGCATACCACGAGGAACCTAGACCAAAGATCTCTTCTTCAAGAGATGTTTATAACCTCGTTTCCCCTGCCCTTAATAATCTTACAAAAGAACATTTCATTGCCATGTATCTCAATACAAAAAACCGGGTGATAAAACAGGAAACTATCTCTATTGGAACACTCAATACCTCGGTCGTCCATCCAAGAGATGTTTTCAAGGGTGCAGTCCAGAATTCCGCTGCATCCATCATCCTTGTCCACAATCACCCATCAGGCGACCCTGAGCCATCTGTTGACGATATCCAGATTACCAAGAGGATGGCTGCTGCCGGCAGGACGATGGGGATCGAGGTTCTGGATCATGTTATCATTGGAGCAGGGCGATTTTTGAGTTTGAAGGATATGAGAATTATCTGATACGTTGCTGTGATTCATGCATGGTATCCAAGCCCTCTAAGCTTCTCTTTTATTGACTCCCTCTCCTGTTTGGATAGCTCTTTTTTACTTATTTTTCTCCTGTTCGACGGTGACTTTGAATATTTCACTTCTTTTTTATACGGCCAGGAATCTTTTATAAAGCTGTCCTTTAGCACCCTCCCGTCCACGTCCGGAGGTATCGGGACATCCATCAGATGCAGGGCGGTCGGCACGACATCGACGATATTGGCATCAATCTCAAAATCTTTTTTAACGCCCTCACCTGTGATGATGAAGATACCTTCCATCTTATGGGTACCAGACATCCCACATCCAACTGTTCCGAATAGTTTATTTGACCCGAACTCGAAATATCGGGGTGTGTGGTATATCATGTCTCTTAGATAATAGATGATATCCGGTGCCTTGTCTAGTTGATCACCCATGAAGACCTCCTCTTTAAAACATATCTTATCGATAGCCCTCTCACCTTTCTCATCCCGTATCTCCGGCATCTCTTCTGCAATCTTTTTCCTGAGTCTCTCGTATTCCTCTCCCTTTGCGTTTATATATATCGGGGCAAAATTGGTAAATGAATATGCCTTTGTCCTCGACCAGTCTATATCTGAGATGGAAAGGAAGATATTTAGGAGTAACCGCCTGTCCTGTTCAGATGTCTGCTGGAGGTATTTTGTCATCTTAAACTTCTGGATTATATCCAGGACATTTTCAAGTGTCCATCCTCTATTGTGCAGGAAGTATTTAATTTTCGTAACAGCACGCTTCCTGAGTTTCAGATACCCTTTTTCAAGAAGCCAGTTATTTATATAAAAGTTCCTGTGTACAGGTCCCATCCCGTGGTCTGACATGACAATTAAATAAGTATCTTCATCTTTGAATTTGATGAGTTCTCCAACGGCACTGTCGATTTTTTGATATATCTGAAGAATTGCATCTTTATATCTCTCGTCACCAGGTCTGCGCATGGGATGGGTCTCGTCCATATGTTTCCAGAACCAGTGCCCGACGACATCACTTGCAAAAAAGACCACCACGAACAGGTCCCAGTCTTCTTTTATCAACCTTTTCGCAACGTCCAGCCGTTTTTCGATCATGATATTTAATTCACTGAGGATATCATCCTCGTTGTCACCTTCGTAGACCGCTTCAGGCAGTATGATGTAGTCACCGAGCTCATTTTTTAGATCAGGAGGATATGTGAAATCATAATCTTTAGAATGTATCGGCATCCCGGATATCAGGTATCCATTGACTTTAAAAGGCGGGTACGTATACGGCACATTGATTGAGACAACCCGCCTGCGGCTGTCGCTTACGATCTCGAAAACTGTTTTGGCCATTAAATTATTGGAACTTGTGGGTATGGTCTTGTAGTCTGGCGTTACTTCAATAAAATCGTAGACTCCGTGTTTTCCAGGGTTCATCCCTGTCATAAAAGACGACCACGACGGCCCTGTCATGGGGAGAGGTGTGGATATCAGATTGCTGTATGTCCCACTTCTCATGAGCCTGGTTATATTTGGCAGCAGCCCTTTTTCTGACCAGGGTTTTATCAGGGCAAAAGATGCACCATCTATCCCGATAATCATTACTTTTGACATTTTTTACCACCTGTATTCTTAGTCCTTATGAAATCGAGTATATGCTCCATAACCCGCTTTGATATTCCTTTTTAAATGTGCGGTTGTACCTGTACTCGATATCAGATTCTGGTGAGAGATTAAGAAACTGCAGCTTCCCTTTTGAGCAGTATACCAGATATGACCCTTTTTCCAATAAGCGCAGTATCTCACTCCGGTTGGGCATCCAGCGAGGTCCTGGCATAACATATACATTCTCATTAATGCCCTTATCCAGCTTCCCGCCATATAAGAGAATAAAAAGCCCATCAAGATCATAGTAGTCGATGAGAACCCGGCTGTCTATCTGTGTGTTTTCTTTCAGCCACTTGGCAACCTCCGGCGCGCCTGGCGAGATGTGATCTGCTCTGTACGTACCGTACTTATAACCTATTACAGGGATACTTATTATAAGAAGTACGGCAATGATGTAGTGATACTTTGTATCTCTAAATCTCGCCCTGATATCGCCAACCCCCATATATGCATATGGAATAAGCAGCATGCCGAGGATAGTCGTGTATCTGTGTACAGGGCGTGCGGTTTCATTTAAGAACTTGAATGTGTATATGGCCAGGAGCAGGGTGAGGAAAATCGCAAGTTCTGCCCGATATCGCCTTCTAAGCGAATAAATCACCCCTATAAACCCGAAAAACCCTATCAATGGTGATAGATAATGTAGAGTATATACAATGAATCCAACCAGCATATACTTAGGACCGAGTGCGCGTGCCTCGACCATCATGGGATGAGAGGCCAACTCTTTGATGGGCAAATATTCACGGGTCGGCACGAAATAAAACGGGTTGCCTGTTTTAATGTAATAACCTATCATCCAGAAGACCGGAAATACCATTGAAATGGTGATAAACAGCAAAAAATACTCCTTTTTTTCACTGTACAGCAGGAACATGCTCAGGAAGATAATGAACAGCCATCCCTCATACCGCGACATGTTTGCAAGGTTGAGGAGGATAGCAGAGATGACCAGTAGTTTTACATTCCTGGTCTCTCTGTCTCCTGTCTTTTTGAATTTAAAAAAGAAATAGAGTGAGAGAAACAGGAAAAATAAAAATGGGATCTCTGCAAGTGAGGACACACTGAGATACACGTGAAGGGGATACAGTATCAGGACAAGGCACGAAAAAACCGCGACTTTTTTATCAAATAACAGCCTGATAAGGTAAAAATACGGGACGACAGTTATCGTGCCGAATACCAGATTTATCAGCCTGGGTGAGAGTACCGGGTCATTGTGGATTAGAAGTGATAGGGCAATCAGATACGTCTGCATCGGTGGCCAGTCGTTCACCCCCCAGAATCTTGAAATTATAAGATGAGGTGACTCTAACCATACCTGGGCAATCATGATCTTGTATACCCCATCATATTCTGAATTATAGGAATTCAGGAGCCAGATGACCCTCACGATAAAGCTTAGGATAACAAGAGAGAATACAAGTCGGGTATCATTTTTATAAAGCGTTCCAGAGGCATTGAATATCTTCATTAAAATTCCATTAAAAGGATTTCCTCTCATGACTCTACTACGTATTAATTACTGCATAAAAATCTAATGGTAATCCATGTGTCATCGGTTAAGGCACTAGACAGTATGAAAACGTTCCCGGTAGGGGCAGGGGTCACCATTTTGTAGCCATGAAGACCGAAGGTTTTATTACCCTGTATTGCAATGATATTGCAATAAGGTGATAGGTAGCCAAACCCTGTGCCACCTCTGCCAGGATTTTGGTCCCGAAAAGCTGGATCGGGAAGAAAGTCAGAGTAGTGAGGCTGGAGAAATGAATCCCCAGGCCATAGAGGCCTCCCTTTACGAGATGTTTCCTGCCGATTGGGTAAGGGAGACCGCCAGTGGTAAGGATATCGCCACCCTCTACAGTGCAAGGTGGGATGGATACTGTGGAATCGAGCGGACATTCGAGACACTTATGGACGTGTACCAGAGTCAGGCACTGGACCCCCATGTCAACAGGGACAGATTAATGGAACTATGGAGGGCTTAACCGATGACCGATGAAGTGGATTTACTAACAGAGAAATCGATAAGCCCATATCTAAACTAAAAGAAAGGATAAACAGGGAATTGAGGAATACACTAAAAATGTCAATTATGAACGTTTTATCCATGACTCACTTGTCCAGGACGGCATAATAAGACTACTAGAGATAATCTGGGAAGCGGTAAAAAGACTTTCACCAGATTTAAGAGAAAAATATACGAGGAAATATAGTCAATCCAACTGATTCTAAGCGATAACTTATATATCACCGGGACATGATTCTTATCATGCATGACTCGTAAAATAGAAGTTATCCGACATATCTATTCAAGAAAGTGGTTGGAACGGTTAGCTATAACGCTCAAAGGTGTTTGAATTGACTATAATAAGGACCCATTTTTGGTGTTTCATTGAAAGGGACTGCCCTGTTTTTGCTATGGATTTATCTTTTGTCAGTGTTTGCAGATGAAACTGTATCAGGGAGGCACAGGAAAAGTTTTAAATATTAAAATGATTAAATTTAATACAGGTGATTCAGGTGCCGATAACTGTAACGACAAGAGTTGGGGATAAATTGGCC
>WAQR01000047.1 GCA_015520145.1 Candidatus Hydrothermarchaeota archaeon | reverse complement strand
TGGAAATACAAAAACATCTGCCGAAGACAAACTGCAAAAAATGCGGTCAGTCAACCTGTATGGCGTTTGCAATAAAGTTACTGAAGGAAGAGACCTACCTTGACGACTGTCCTGTACTAAAAGAGGCTAAATACATAAGAGACAAAATTGCTCTAAAAGAGATATTGTCAGAGGTTTTCAAGGCAGAGGAGACGAACCTCGTCGTCCACGAAGACCTCTGTAATGGCTGCGGGGACTGTGTTGTTTCCTGCCCGGTAAATGTCTCGACGAGTCTCGATGTCAGTGGAGGTAAAGGTGCGTCTACTGACGAGGTTATATTAAAGATGAAGGATGGAAAGGTCGAAGTCGTGAATCTAAAACTTTGCAGGAGATTTTCTGAAGATGAACGCGGGAGACCCTGCAGGGTATGCATAGATTCCTGTCCACTAAAGGCAATTGAGTTCATGTAGGTGAGAGATATGAGATGTAGTAAATGCGATATTAATGATAGTGATATCCAGTTGATCCCGTATTATTATAAGGGGGAAAAGAATTTTGTATGTTTAAAATGTCTTCCTGTATTCATACATGGAAAAGACGCAAAATGCGGCTAGAGAGAATGAGATAGAGAGAATGAGAGGAAGATGAGAGAGATAGAGATAATGAGAAGATGAGAGAACTGGTGAGAGATAGTGAGAGATAAATTAATATTTGCCAGAGATCAAGATATAGATATATTGGAGGAAGGGAGATGAACGTTTATATGGACCATGCATCGACTACCCCTGTTGATCCCAGGGTGGTAGAGAAGATGATGCCTTATTTTATGGAGAAGTACGGAAATCCAAGCTCTTCTCTTTATGAGATCGGCCGCGAGGCGAGGAAGGCGGTTGAGGAGTCCAGGGTGAAGGTCGCATCGGCAATAAACGCTGCACCAGGAGAGATCATTTTCACGTCAGGCGGGACGGAAGGAGATAATCTTGCTATAAAAGGGACGGCCCTTTTAGATAAAGATAAAAAACATATTATAATCTCTTCTATTGAACATTTTTCTGTTTTAAGTACATGTGACTGGCTGAAAAAACAGGGGTTTGAGGTTACGAAGGTACCGGTTGATAGATATGGGGTTGTAGACCTCTCTGAGCTCGAGAATGCCATAAGGAAGGATACTGCACTTATATCTGTCATGCATGCCAATAATGAAATCGGTACAATCGAACCTATTGAGGAGATAGGCAGGATTGCAAGTGATAATGGGATAATCTTCCATACAAATGCCTGCCAGACTGCCGGGAGGGTGCCAATCGATGTCAGGAAGATGGATATCGACCTGATGACCCTGTCATCCCACAAGATATACGGGCCAAAGGGGGCTGGTGCCATTTTTGTAAGGAAAGGAACCCGGCTGGAGCCTCTGTTCCATGGCGGCGGGCATGAGCGGAAACTGAGGTCAGGGACTGAAAATGTCCCGGGTATTGTCGGATTCGGGGAGGCGCTGGATCTGGCATGTAGGGAGATGAGGAAGGAGGGCGAGAGGCTAACCCGACTCAGGGACAGGCTGATTAGGGGGATACTCAAAATTGAGCGTTCATGGCTAAACGGCCATCCAGAGAAGAGGCTGCCGAATAATGCGCATTTTTGTTTTAAGTTCATAGAGGGTGAGAGTATGATACTCGAGCTGGATTTCAACGGAATATCCGGGGGTACTGGGAGTGCGTGTTCGTCTCCGACACTCGAGCCGAGCCATGTACTGAGTGCGATAGGGCTGCCAAAGGAAGATGTCCACGGGTCTTTGAGATTGACACTGGGTAAGCAGAATACTAAAGAGGAAGTGGATTATGTAATAGAGGTTTTACCAAAAATTATCGAGAGGTTAAGAAATATTTCACCATTTAAGGAAGATTTTGGTGAATATGAAAGTGCCCTGGCACACGAGCATAAGCATTGATTGGAGTGATTGGATGTATAGCGACAAATTGATCGAGGAATTCAGGAATCCTAAAAATATGGGTAAGATGGAGAACCCTGATGGGGTTGGTAAGGTAGGAAATCCGACATGTGGAGATGTGATGTATCTCTATATCAAGGTCAATGATGACAGGATCGTGGATATAAAATTTGAAACATTTGGCTGTGCTGCGGCAATCGGTACGAGCAGTATAATTACCGAGATGGCAAAGGGGCTGACACTTGATGAGGCGTCGAAGATTACGAAACAGGACGTGGCTGATGAGGTCGATGGCCTCCCGCCAATCAAGATGCATTGTTCGGTCCTGGCGGCCGACGCTTTAAAGCTGGCAATTGAGGATTATCGTAAGAAGAAAGGAAAGAAGTCAGATATGAAATCGTAAGTGGAATCATGGCGGATATCGCAGAGAAAATCGGGCAGTTGAAGAAGGAGAGGAATGCCTTAATCTTGGCCCATTATTTCCAGATAGGTGAGGCGCAGGATGTTGCTGATTTTGTTGGTAGTAAGGAGGAGATAAACAGATTTGCTGTAAAAACCGATGCCGATGTGATTGTGGTCTGCGGGGTGACGTTTATGGCGGAGATGGTTTCAATTCTGTGCCCTGATAAGGTGGTATTACTGCCGGATATTGATGCAGGGTGTCCGATGACTGCTATGATGCCGGCATATCAGATGGGGTATATAAAGGAGAAGTATCAAAATGCTGCGTTTGTGTCTTATATAAAGTCTACCGCAGAGGTAAAGGCAGAGTGTGATTACTGCTGTCCAAGTGAGGGTTCGGTTGATTTCATTAATAGGATTGAGAGTGAGGAGATAGTCTTTGCAACGGACAGATATATGGGCATGTATATCGCTTCCAATACTGAAAAGAAGATTATCCTTGGGGAGGCGTACTGTCCGCCAAGGACGCGGATAATGTCTGAGAATATTACAGACCTGAAAGGAAGATATCCTGATGCAAAGGTGCTTATTTCTCCGCAATGCCGGTATGAGGTAATAAAGATGGCTGATGAAGTGCTTGATACAGAGGGTATGTATGAGTACATCAGGGAGTCTGATGTAAGGGAATTTATTATAGGGAATGAGGTGGGACTCATCTATCGGCTGGAGAAGGATTTTCCTGATAGGAAATTCTATCCTGCAAGTGAGGTGGCACTGTGCCATAACCATAAATTGAATGATTTAACAAAGATATACTGGGCGCTGAAGAATATGAAATATAGGATTGATGTCCCGGTGGACGTTGCAGATAAGGCCAGGAAGACCATGGAGAATGGGTGTATGGATTATCTCTAAATCAGGGTGAGTTTTATCACATCAAGGATGCCATGAACAGCTATCTTAAACGCCAAGTATCTAACTTAGAAGAGGTTAAGCGATTCTGTCTACTGAAATAGATGCAGAAACAGAAAAAGCAGACCTCCAAAGAAGTCTAAACCCCCCGGCGATTCCTGTACCCTCATCGAGAGTTTAGACTTGTTTTGGACTTACAACACATTTTTTCACGTCCAAGATACTGGTAATCGTACATAACAACATGTAATCTACAGGGGTATAGGGTGTTTTACGGTTGTTTGCAACGAGGATGTCTTTTCTCTCCTCTGGTTTAAAATAGTTGTCGGCACACCCCTGTTCTATCATCCTTTTTATGCATTTTTGTTGCTGTGTTAGGTCACACCTATCACACCTGGTTCCTACGATATTCAGCCTCCCGAAGAGGTTCGCCAGCGGGTCGACGATATGTATTGTGGCATCGCCACTTAAGGTACAGTAGATTGTGTTATGATTAACCGGCGAGATCAGCTCTTCCCTGGCACCTCGAATCTTCTCCTCCCTTACCACCTCCCAGAAACCGTTTAGATGCTCGTTTAGTTGATAAACCAGCCTGGGATACGCTATACCAAGTTCCTTTGCCAGATACTTTTTTCTTACCGGACCTCCGGTTGTAGCCTGGAACAATTTATTTAGAATATGTTTTCTAAGCGGGTGATTGATAATTTTAAGATACATCGCAGGCTCTAAAAATTCTCCGATTATGTGTTTATCCTTTACACAACCTACATTATCCATATTCTCTATCTCCACCATAGCTACTATAGGAGACCTCTATTAATAAAGTTTTGGGTAAACTATATATATTAAAGGTTGCCAAAATATTTTAATAGAACCTTGGATAGAGAAAATATTACAAAATATTATGATAAAACCAGATGACGTCAGGAGATAGAGTGTAGGACGGTGGATAGGTATGGTAAGATTAGCAATGCTAGGTGGATTCCTGGGCGCAGGTAAGACCACGACTTTGATTGAACTTGGAAAACGGCTTGTTTCGGAAACTGATAGGAGAGTAGTCATAATAACAAATGACCAGGGTGAAGTACTTGTTGACACAGAAACGGTAAAAAACTTCGGGTTTGCGGCGGCAGAGGTTTTGCGTGGCTGTTTTTGTTGCAAGTTTGAGGATTTTGTAGCATCTGCAAAAAAGGTGCTTACTAAAGCCAATCCGGATATAATACTGGCAGAACCTGTTGGGAGCTGTACAGACATCCCTGCAACCGTATGCAATCCGATTAAAAAGTATTATAAAGACGAATTTGAACTTGCCCCATTCATTGTGCTTGTAAACGCTGCTCGCATGCTCAACTTTTCAAGGAATTCAGACCTTCTAAACCCAAAAACGCCTGGTGATTATCTCTACCTGCATCAGATACAGGAAGCGGAAATAATAGGGATAAATAAGATTGATCTGGTGACTCCAGAACAGCTTGAATCGATAAAAGATCAGGTCAGCAAACTTAATGACAGGGCTGAAATACTGACACTATCTGCCAAGACAGGTGTCGGGCTGGATGAGCTGCTTGACCAGATCCTCCACAAAGAATACAGCCCTTACTCATATCCCGATGTTGACTACGACATATATACAATCGCAGAAGCAGAACTTGGATGGTTCAACGGGTCATGGGATATCTCAGGTAAACAGGAACTTGATGCGGAACAGTTCATTAAGGACCTTCTTAATACTATTGGAGAGTACATTGTGGAATCTGGCGGTGAAATCGCTCATCTGAAGATGCATCTCACCTCGCACATGGGGTCAGTCAAGGCGAGTCATGTGATGTCAGATAATGGTGTGGACCTTACAGGCAAGATCCATGGACCGATCAGGGACGGGAGTATCATAATGAATGCCAGAGTTAAACTTGACCCGGAAAGCATTACAAGGATTATAAGTGAATCCATACAAATAATCGCCTCAAAATACAATATAGAATATACTAACTGTAAATCGGAAAGTTTCAGTCCACCTCCCCCAAAACCGATCTACCAGCTCAAAGTAGATACCGTGAAAAGCGAACCATCAGGGGATGGAATAGAAGTGAGTTCATACCGGGATACGTAACCAACAAATGACCTGGGTGGGGTCCTCGTCGATACGTATATTATATCTCTTCTTCCCTCCAATTTCCACTAAACCTCCACCAAACCACATCACAAACTTTTTTAAATCCAGTCGTTCTAAATCAACCTCATGCAAATAAATGGAATCGAAATCGAGGACACTTACTGTGAGGCATTTGCCGGCATTTTTTCCAGGATAATCATCACGGCAAAGAACGAGCGGTATCTCAAAAGGGCTGCACTTGGTGCAACTGCACTGCCATCAACAGTCGTCGGGAGGACGGAAGGAGGAATCGAAAAATGGCTTGATGAAGACGAAACGCCAGACAAAAGGAAAGGGGCTATTGTCCAGGTCTGGGCGAACTACAGCAAAGATATCTCGAAATTCGAGTACGAATATTCGCTGAGGATAAGGCAGGGGGTGCTTGTCGTGCCGACAACCAGGATATTCAACGCCCTAGATTCTGACGATGTGATAGATATGATGGACAGAGTCGGTCACTGCGGTGATGGTTATGAGTGGGTCGAGAACCGCTTCGGCCGTGAAGTAATAAATGTCCCGCTCATGATGGGCGAATTTCTAATAGAGCGGGACCTGGGATACGCGAAAGGTGTCATGGGCGGAAACGTGTGGTTCATGTGCAAAAGTGAGGATGCAGCACTAAAAGCTGGCGAGGCAGCAGTCGAAGCAGTCGGAGGGATTGACGGTGCAATCACATCATTTGATATCTGCTCAGCAGGTTCAAAGGTCGAGACCCGCTATCCAGAGATTGGACCAACAACCAACCATCCCTACTGTCCGACACTGAAGAAGAAAATCAAGGATTCGAAGGTGCCTGAAGGTGTTGAGTCGATTCCAGAGATAGTGATAAATGGTATCAATCTCGATACAGTCAAGGGAGCTATGCAGGCGGCTATACGTAGTGCCACAGAGATAAGCGGGGTGGTGAAGATATCCGCAGGAAATTACGGCGGGAAACTTGGAGCATATAAAATTTATCTAACCGAACTCTTTTAATTAACTAGGGTGACATCTGCATAAATTAAGAGCATCTAACTATATCTGGCAGCACTTCCCTTTAGGGACATCTTTACCATGCGGGCATTTCCTTGGATGGTTGAGAGATGTGCAGACCGCGTCTGCAATCTCTTCAGAGATATGGTGCTCCATCCCGCAGATAGCCTCTTCATCTATCTTCATATCCAGGATATCTGTTAAAAGCCTTTCTGCAAGCCTGTGGTTTCTAATTATCTGCCTTGCCTTCGCCCGTCCTTTCTTAGTAAGACTGATACCCACCCGTGCCTCATAATTTACAAGCCCATTTGTCTCCATCTTTTTCAGCATCTCCACAGCACTTGGCGGAGCGATATCCAGACTCACAGATATCTCATTTATCTTTGCAACCTTCTTCCCCTCCTCTTCCAGAAGGTAGAGGATTTCAAGGTATTCCTCTGTATTTTCAGATAATCCCATACCCTATCCCCCTATCTTCTTTACATATATCTCTTTTGCTATCTCTCTATCCAGTGCCAGGTCGGTCTCCCCGATTTTTATAACATACGTTGGGCTCTTCTGGTGCAGCCTGATTGTACTTCCAGGTATTATCCCAAGAGACCCTAGACGGTCAAGCCTTGCGTGTTCTTTTGGAGTTATAAACACTATCCTGCCCTCATCTCCCGGCTCAAGGTCCTTAATAGAGACCACAAGTGGTTTTACCTCTTTTTTGAATCTGGTACAGCACACACCCCGCGGGATAGGTTTTCCATGCGGGCATACCGGCGGATGGCCAAGGAAGGTGCAGACACTATCAGTGACTTCCGGGCTTAGAATATGCTCGAACTTGCATGCTTCCTGATGGACGTTTTTGGACTCAAGCTCAAACACCTCTGATAAAAGCCTCTCTGCAAGCCTGTGCCTCCTTATTATGCTCTCAGCGATCTTTTTGCCTTTTTTTGTAAATTTTACCTCTTCCCCCGCGATGTAAATCGTATCATTTTCCATCTTCTCCAATACAGATCTGGCCATGTCGTCATCTGACCTGTCTACGATATCCTCCATCACCCTGTTGCCTTCCTCCTCCATCGTCCAGATCAATTCCAGAAGTTCATCTATCCTCTGTTCCTCTATACTTCCCATTATCTTCCATCACTCTCCTCGTTTCCTCTTTTTAATATCTTTCTCATCCCTTCTCTTATCCCTCTTACTATTTTGGAATCTTCAACGAACTGATAATTACAATTTGGACAGCATATCAGGTCGCAGCCTCCCATAGGGCAGTGTTTACATTCATGTTCCATGCCCGATTTCGTGAATTCGTATCCGCAAAGCGGACATTTTTTATTCTCTTCCATTACTAATACTACCTACAATACTACCTCGAAATATCTCAACAGAAAATTCAAAATCCCGCCGATTATGAATGCAAACGGGAAGATGAACGAAACCATTAAAATCGCTATCTTCACACCCCTCTCCTTTATTATCATAAAGAAGTTTGCAATGCACGGGACAAACAGGGTCATGGTGACAAGGCTTACAAGAATCTGTATCGGGTCAAGCATGCCGTCCATCTGCAATGCAAAGAGACCTGCCGCACCGTAATCTCTTCTAAGAAACCCGATAAGGAACGCAGCAGTAGCCTCTCTCGGCAGACCCAGGAACCCCACAACAACCGGCGATGCTGCCTCCTCAATCACTGATAAAAGGCCGATCTTATCGAATGTAAATAAGATAAGTGTGCCGAGAATAAAAAGCGGTACCGCCTCTTTTAAATACCATTCGATCCTGGCAAGGGTCTTTACTACAATGTTTTCCAGGTGTGGCATCCTTATAGGCGGGAGTTCGAGGATGAAGTCAGAACCCTTCCCCGGGACAATCAGGGATGCCAGGTACCCGATGACAAGCAGCACCATGATCATCACCCCTGCCCAGATAATACCAGCCTTCAAAGATACTCCACTAAGCATTCCGAGTATCACCCCAAGCTGTGCTGAGCACGGGACTGCAAGTGCGAGAAGCAGGGTGACGATTATCCGTTCCTTCCTGGTCTCAAGTATCCTTGTGGTCATGGTCGCCATTGTATCGCAACCAAGACCCAGAACCATCGGGAGGACTGCCTTGCCGTTTAGACCGATTACATTGAATGCCCTGTTGACCATTATTGCAAGCCTTGGGAGATAGCCCGAATCTTCAAGTATCCCGAATGCTATAAAGAATGTGGCAAGGACTGGCAGGATAATCGCAAGTGCGTATGTAAGTGCCATCGTGATTATTCCATACTGCCCGACAAGGAGTTCCTGGATTATCCCTACAGGTATCAGGGCTTCAACCACTTTGATAGACCAGGGGTTCACGTACTCCCCGAATATCACGCCCTCAAAATAATCAACCATGGTCTGTGCCCCGAATTCTCCGACAAATTTGTACATCAAAAACAGGACAAAAATGAGGATAGGTACTCCAAAGACAGGATGCATTGAAAGGCTACCTATCTTTTCAGATATGGTAAATGTGTCTGTCTCTGACCTGGTGACTGCCTTTTCCAGTATCCCGTCCAGGCATTCGAGTCTCTGCGTATTTATTATGTAGCCGAGCGGTTCGTCATACCCCCTTTGAATATCAAGCCTTATCTTTTCTATCCTTGAGATATCCTTTTTTGATAGGTGTTTATATAACCACTCGCTCAGGCTTTTGTCACCTGCAATGAGCATCAAGGCGATGCTCCTTTTTGAGATATTCGTATCCGGCAGTATGCCTTCTATCTTCTTTATCCCTTCTTCTATATCCCTGCTGTATTCCATACGGTAACTGGACGCCCTGGAATCCCTGATCTTTTGAACCAGGTTATTTATGCCCTTTTTCTGGGTTGCTACCGTGGCGACGGTATCCACACCGAATTCTTCTGACAGCTTTTTCGAGTCGATTGAAATGCCCCTGCTCCTTGCCTCGTCTTCCATGTTCAGGTTCAGGATGAACGGCAGGCCCATCTCTGCCAGTTGAATGGTAATCAAAAGTCCCCTTCTCAGGTTCTTGGCATCCACGACCTGGATGACAGTTTCTATTTCCTCGTTTAAAAGGATGTCCCGGGTTACTTTCTCGTCTTCTGACATCGGCAGGAGGCTGTTAACTCCCGGGGTGTCGATTAAAAGCGTCTCTTTGTCGAAGGTGGCATATCCCTGCATCAGTTCCACTGTTGTACCTGGATAGTTGGATACCATGACGTACCTGCCGGTCAAAAGCCCGAATATCGCACTCTTCCCGACATTGGGATTTCCGACCAGGACAACCTTCTTTCCAATCTTCATTACTTCTTTGTGATGTTGATGCATATGTATTACCTGCTTGACCTGCTTACCTGCCGCTGTTAGGTTAACCTTAACTCATCACATTTTATGTAACAGGTATATTTAGCTTTTCTATCAAAAATCTTAAGTTAAAAGGATTTACGTAAAAACAGGCAGAACCTGCATACAGATAGAACTCAGGCCAGCTTCACCTTTACATTCAGCTTCTTTTTCCTCACATGGAGTATCTTTTTCAGTTCTACCGTGACATCCCTGTCGAATTTGAACCTGTCCATGCTGACATCAGGCAGCTTCCCGTTCACCTCGTAGACATAATATCCCTCATCGCCATCGATTGACGTGACAAACTCCCGCTCTCCCATCTTCTGCAATTCAACCCCTGCAACCTGTCTTAGGGCATCCAGGACATTGGCACCTTTTGATACCTCTATTTCGGCAGTATCCCCCATCTCATCCAGTACCTCGTAAATCTTCTCTATCCTGGCCTTGAACACATGGCTCCTGCCAAATACTGTCTTCTCCACAAGCCCAGCGCTTTCCAGGATCTTCAGGTGCTTGGATGCCACAGGCGTAGATATCCCAAGCTCCCTGGAAATACCTGAGACATGCATCTGTTTTTTTGATAAAATCTTCAGCATCTCCCTGCGAGTCCTGCTTGATATGGCCTTGAACATGGATTCTATTATTACTCATTTGGTTAATAAATGTTATTGAAAACGATACATATATTAACCATCTCTGACATAGAGGCGCACCATGATACCGGGCATTCCAGATTACCTTTTTTTTGGTTCTATCATAATGATATTATTTTTAACCTTTGGAATCGTTGAATATTTTGAAAAACAGGACAGGAAGGTGCGTGGTTACAGATATGATATCCTGGGTACAGGGATTATCAGACAGGTGGTGAAGAAGCGATATTTCCAGCCACTCTTCCAGCTCCCTGTTGTCTTTTTGTTCTTCCTTGTCATATTTTCCGGGCTCTTCGGGACGCAGAGCCCGTCATCCAACATCGCCATCATTTTGACCTGGATAATCTGGTGGGCAGGGATTGTCTTTGTGATAATCTTTGCAGGGAAGATATGGTGTTTTATATGCCCGTGGAACGCTGTGACTGACTGGATTAGAAGGCTCCACTTCTGGAAGAGGCGCAAAGACGAAGACCTCTTCACGTTGAATCTTAAATGGCCTAAAAGGCTCAATAACATATATCTTGCAACCCTGCTTTTCCTGGTGCTGACCTGGCTGGAGCTTGGATATGACATCACATCCAGCCCAATGGCGACTGCCTATCTGGCGCTGCTTATCCTTTTTATGGCAGTCGTGCCCGCGGTGCTGTTTAAAGGAAAACCTTTTTGCAGGTACGCCTGTCTGGTCGGACGGATAAGCGGGCTTTATTCGATGTTTTCCAGCGTGGAACTTAGGAGAAAAGATGAAAAAATATGCAGGGAACGGTGTAAGACAGGGGATTGTAAGCATGGAAACGAGCTGGGATATCCGTGTCCTACCTTCGAATATCCCAGGAAGATGGACGTGAACACATACTGTATCCTCTGTACAGAATGTATCAAGAGTTGCAGGCATGACAACATCTCTTTTAATATCCGCCCATTTGCCAGTGACCTGGTAAAGCCGAGAGAGACCAGGAAGGACGAGGCATATCTCTCGCTTGTCATGCTCAGTATGACGGCATTCCACGGCATTACCATGATACCTGCCTGGTCAAATTGGACGGCAGGACTCCAGGAGATTACCGGACTTGGCTATTATTTCGTGTTCACCGTACTGATGGCAGGATTGCTTTTCCTATTTCCAGCGGTATATTATATTTTATGCTGGCTGTCAAAGATAGCCTCGGCAAATCACAGTGTCCAGTTAAAGACCATATTTATCAATTATGCATATTCCCTGCTGCCTATTGCCCTGTTCTATCACCTCGCCCATAATACCATGCACTTTTTCAGGGAATCCCAGAAGATAGTCCCAGTGCTCTCTGACCCGTTTGGATGGGGTTGGGACATCTTTGGAACTGCCGGCATGAACCCCGGGCCTGTACTCTCACTTAGTGCAATATGGTATATCCAGGTCTTTCTTGTGGTCACAGGACACGCATTCTCGATTTATGTCGCATCAAAGGTTGCAAGGCAGACGTTCGAAGACGAGAAACAGGCCATGCACAGCCTTTTACCCCAGCTTCTGGTTCTGGTAGGATTTTCGATTGTGAGCCTGTGGCTCATCTCACAGCCGATGATAATGAGAACTGCGATGTGAAGCATTTGAAGATTGAAGATTGATTTTAGATACGACGCAGATACGAGACCTGTAATCACGACATTACAGGCTGTTCGAAGAATTCATCTATCCATTCTATGAGTGATTCGAGGGCAGACCGCCCTGCAAGAAATGGATATACAGCGTCTATCAGCTTTTCTGTCCGTTTTTTTATTTCACCTGTCTTTTTTAAAAAGAGTTCTCTATCCTCTTTCTCACAGGATATCTCTTTTAGCTCTTCTTTTGTGTCGCTCAGGTATTTTTGAACCCTTTTATGTGTCGGGATGGAT
>WAQR01000046.1 GCA_015520145.1 Candidatus Hydrothermarchaeota archaeon | reverse complement strand
CCCTGGATTGTGTTGCTGCTGCTGGAATAGTTGAGGAAGATTCCGCCGTAGCCGTTTTTAAAGATGCTGTTGCCCTGGATTGTATTGTTAGATGATGAATACAGGGTGATTCCGTCATACGAGTTGTTCGAGACTGTGTTGCCTGTGATATTATTATAGCTGCTGGAGGAGTTAAGGAATATCCCATATCCATTGTTCGATGCGCTGTTGCCCTGGATGGTGTTGTGGCTGCTGGATAACATGAAGTAGACCCCCCTGTAATTATTCGAGATGGTGTTGCCTGTAATATTATTATAGTCGCTGCCGCTCATGAGATGGATGCTGTCATTTTGGTTCGAGTTTGCGGTATTATTGTATATTGTGTTGTGGCTGGAATTGTAGATGACAATCCCATACTTGTTGTTCGATGCGTTGTTATTTATAATGCGCCCATTTTCCGTATTATTGTAGTATATCCCGTTAATCCAGGCTATCACCGTAACGTTTCTCACCGTCACGTTGGTGAGGGTGGTGCCACTTTTGTAGACATAGACGCCGCGGGTTTTGGGAGTATATGAACCTGTGATGCTGTGCCCCTGCCCGTCAAAAACAACATCTCCTGATTCAATTACAATGCACGTGCTGCTGCTGGACAGGTCAGATATCAGCACATAGGTACCGGGGGATGTTATGGTTTTACAATTTGAGACTGTGGTAGCAGCACTCGCCCACCCGGTCAGTATCAGAAACCCGACAACTGTACCAAAAAGAGCGCTCCTTATAACCACAATGCTAGGCATGCTCATCTTCATCTTAAATAGTATATGTATCCTGTATTTCATAAATATTTATCCGTATCAGGGTAAAGGAACTTCTGCACCATATCAAGCAGCCTCTCGTTTTTTAAAAGCTCTTTAACAAACTCAGAAGGTCTGTCTGTATCCTGGTACTTCACCATCAGGCTGCTGACATCTTCCTCAATAGCAATCTCAAAAAATTCTTCCAGCTGGTCATCTGTCATCGAATCGAACATCTGCCGTAAAGCCCTATGAACCTCAAACTCAAACCCCAGCTCTTCCTTCCATCTGTCCTCATATTCCTGTTTCAGGAATCCTTTCGAAAAGTCGTTTGATTCCAGGGCATTTATGCACGCCCTGCCTGCGATTAGTGATGCAATGCATCCCGTAATCACTCCTCCTCCTGTAGTTGCCTTTACCTGCCCTGCTGCATCACCGACAATCATAACTCTGTCCCTGACTGTATCCTCTTTAAGGCCGATTGGTATTCCCCCCATATTCAGTTCCAGGATGCTTTTGCTTTTAATCTTTTTAGATGCGACAGGATGGTTGTTGATAAATCTTTTAAGATAGGTTAAAAGCGGCAGCTTCGGCTCCCGCACCCCCACCCCCACCTCGAACACATCACCTTTTGGCAGGATCCAGCCGTAGAAATTAGGCGCATATTCCCTGCCAAGATAGAGTTCTGCAACGTCTGGTGCAACATCTGCCTGTTCGACTTCGATTTGTGCGGCTGCAACGACCTTTCTTTGACCGGGCAGACCGGTCAATCTTGCAACATTTGATTTTGTCCCATCTGCCCCGATTAGAAGTTTTGATGTTATTGTGTCTTTTCGTTCCTGGTTCGACGAAAAGCCAAGGTGGGCGTCATGTCTGGAATTCTCGGCTTTTCGTCTCAGTCCTTCAACTTTAATTGATACGTTCCCGTCAACTTTCAAACCAATCATTCTGGTTTTGAGCAGGATTTCTGCACCCGCTCTTACAGCTTCCCTTGCCAGATATTTATCGAACAACTTCCTCTCAACAACGTATGCGCGCTCCACATCGGAATATGCAAGAAGCTCCTTCCCTTTAGGCGAGAAGAATCTGCCGCCTTTTATCGTATTGGATATAATACTATCATCAAGTTTTAGACCGAGGGTATTCAACCCAGAGACGCTAAAAAGTCCTGAGCACTGCACAGGGTATCCTATTTCCTGATGTTCTTCGATAATACATACCCTGTACCCTTCCTTTGCTATCTCCTTTGCTGCAACAAGTCCAGCAGGGCCGCCTCCTACAATAGAAACATCATAATCTAAGCTCATATATTTTAGCTATTCCATTCAAAAAGATAAATGTTCCTGTCACCTGAACCCGCTGCCAGGTAATTTTTTGTAAATGCAATTCTGTTCACGTCATCGCCGATATTGTATTTCAATACCTGCCTTCCGCCTGTATCATAGACATAAATGTTCTTGTCCCAGCTCCCTGCTGCAATATATCTATTATCAGGAGATATCGCAACTCCATAGTTTAAAAACCCTGTCTGCCGCGTCCACAACCGTGTTCCGTTCCTGTCGAAGAGATACACCTTTTTATCCTGGGATACTGCCGCGATATATCTGGCATTTCTGGATACTGCAATACCATAAAGAAAACTCTTTCTCCCGGTGTGCCTTTTCCATAACAGCTCCCCGGTACTACTGAGTAGATACACGTTCCGGTCATCTCCTGCCGCTGCGACATAGTTTCCGTCAGGTGAGATCGCAACATCCCATACACCCCAGGCACTCTCACCTGTCTGGAACTCCCACTGTTCCTCGCCTGTGCTGTTGAAGAAACGGATTTTTCCATCATCAGACCCTGTTACAACATTACCCTCCTTTGAGATGTCAACTCCTTTTAGGAGATATGGTATATTTTTGACCCATTCTTCTTTGCCGGATTTAAGATAGTAGACCTTACCTCTTTTGATTCTATAACTTGTCGCTGCTATCCTGTCCCCGGATATTGCAACATCACTTACACTGCCGTCTGTCTTGAATTTCCATAAAAGGTCACCGCTCATATTTAACATATATACGTGGTCGTCCCATGAACCTGCCGTGATGTATCCGTCTTCAGAAATCCCAACACCATAGACCTCGTCATCAGTCTCGTATTTAAAGACAAGGCTCATATTAAACTGTCCCTGGCGTGGTGTGGAGGATTGGGACGTGGATGGGGGCATGGTGTCGGTCTGTATGGTAGTTGCTGGAACCTGTGGGGTTGCGCTGGTTTCGTTTTTATCCGCATCTGTAGCAGGCGGACCTTGAAGGCAGTTGGAAGATATCATAAATATCGTCAATATGACCGACGTTGCCACTATGGTCGATATAGTCGGTATAGCCGATATACTCGATATACTTGATACGATAGATACGCCAGATGTGGCTGGATGTTTATATCTCCCTGTCACTAAAACCCCTCGAATGAACCAGTTTAATAATAGCGTTTACAATCGCTGCGGCAACCGTGCTGCCGCCCTTTACACCCCTTGATACAATCACTGGCACCAGGACGTCCAGCCCCATAATCTGTTCCTTGGACTCTTTTGCACCGACAAATCCTACTGGAACAGCGATGACCGCTTCTGGACTTATTCCTCTGCTGGTAATAAGGTCGCAGAGTTCGAAAAGTGCTGTTGGCGCGTTTCCAATTACAATTATACTGCCATCCAGCTTGTCTGCATTGAGCCTGAACGCTGACCTCGCCCTGGTAATCCCTGCATTTTCAGCCTGTATCCTGACAGCCTCATCGCTGATAAAACATTCTACCACGCTGCCGTACTTTTCAATGGCACGGGAATTTATCCCTGCCTTTACCATGTTCACGTCTGTAACTATGGTTCTGCCAGTCCTTATGGCATCGATGCACCTTTTTACCGGATCGTTTTTGAATACGAGTAAATCAGCAAACTCGAAGTCTGCTGTGGAATGTATCACCCTTGCTATGATTTCCCTTTCTGGAAAGCCTGGAAAGCTGGCAGATTGCATCCTGCTCTCTATTATCTGAAAGCTTTTTTTCTCTATCTCCTCAGCCTCATCTCCTGCTTCATCACCTGCTTCATCTACTTTAAATCCTGTCATAGTCATAGTGCATCTTTTACCCTGTCCAGGACGACGTCTGCAAGCCGCTCGTCTGCCCCGATGTGTTTTGTATAGATGATCTCCACATCGTCCGGCAGCTCTATCCTGTCATAACCAAATTCCGGGACTTCACCTTCTTTTAGGCCGAGCAGTACAGGTATGTCTTCTCTGACATGCGTACCCGGGAGAAAAAATAGAGGCACGACTATCAATTTTTTTGCACCTTCTCTGATAAAGGTGTTTATTGCCTTTGTAAAATTCGGTTCCCAGTGCTTCATGTAGCCTACCTGCACCTTCATGCCTGACCGCTCCCCTACCATCCTTGCTATCTCTTCATAGACCATTTTGCTTTCAGGTACCCTGCTGCCATGGCCTACTATTATAATACCAACTCTATCCTTTTCTATCTCTTCTTCTATCTCCTTTCCTATCATGCATATCACTATTCTTATATCTCTCCTATCTTTCCTATCTCCTATCTTCCTAAACTACTTTTCTACTTTTTAAACTACTTTTTCTAAAAAGAACCTGTGGATGTCCGGGTCGTCGGTCAGTTCAGGGTGGAACGTGGAGGCCAGGAGGTTTTTCTGCCTTACAAGTACCGGGTCGCTGTCGAGTGCGGACAGTATTTCCACCCCTTCTCCTGTACTTTTGATTATCGGTGCCCTTATAAAAACACCTCTAAATTTTTTTAATTTTTTTCTGCCGTCAGGCGAGGGCAGTGGGATCTCAAGGTCTGTTTCAAAGCTCTCTCTCTGCCTGCCGTAGCCGTTGCGTTCTACCTGGATGTCCATGAGGTTTAGGGAAAACTGGTCTGATCCGATGATGTCTTTTGCAAGGATTATCGCACCTGCACATGTGCCGAAGATTGGAAGGCTGCGGTCTATTATCTCTCTGTCAATCCCGCGTTTTATCATGAGATTCCCGATGGCCGTGCTCTCGCCTCCAGGGATGATCAGCCCGTCAAGCCCCGGTATGTCTGAAGGCTGTTTTACGAGTGTTATATCTCTTTTATCGATTATAAGCTCAAGCATTTTCATGTGCTCCAGGAAATCGCCCTGAAGCCCGAGTACTCCTATCTTCATGGCTCTTCAAACCCCGCGGGTCTGTAGCAGCTCTTCTTCTTTTAGGGTTTTTACGTCAATCCCTTTCATGGCTTTGCCGATACCTTTTGATATCTGTGCAAGGATTGCAGGGTCGTCGAAATGTGTTGTTGCCTCGACTATTGCCTTTGCCCTTTCAGCAGGGTTTTCTGATTTGAATATCCCTGAACCTACAAATATCCCGTCTGAACCGAGCTGCATCATCAGCGATGCGTCTGCCGGGGTGGCGATCCCGCCTGCTGCAAAGTTTACAACAGGGAGCCTTCCAAGTTTTGCGGTCTCTTTTACCAGGTCGTAAGGCGCGCCCATGTTCTTGGCTTCGGTCATGAGTTCTTCTTCTGGCATGTTTACAAGTTTTTTAATCGAGCCCATGACGCTGCGGACATGTCTTACTGCTTCTACCACGTCCCCGCTTCCAGCCTCGCCTTTTGTCCGTATCATCGCTGCACCTTCGCCTATCCTTCTTAAGGCCTCACCGAGGCTTCTTGCACCGCATACAAATGGAACTTTGAACTTTTTTTTGTCGATGTGGTTGTGCTCGTCGGCAGGGGTTAGAACCTCGCTCTCGTCGATGTAGTCAACCCCCATGGCTTCCAGTATCTGGGCCTCGACAAAATGGCCGATCCTGACCTTTGCCATTACAGGGATTGTTACCGCGTCCATGATCTCTTCAATCTTTTTTGGGTCTGCCATCCTGGCTACCCCGCCTGCTGCCCGGATGTCTGCCGGGACTCTTTCGAGGGCCATGACCGCGACTGCACCTGCGTCTTCGGCGATTTTTGCCTGCTCAGCGTTGACGACGTCCATGATTACTCCGCCTTTTAGCATCTGTGCCAGGCCTCTTTTTACTTTGTCAGTCCCTTTTTCGGGCATGTGTTCTCCTTCCATTTCCAGTCCTCCGTTTTATATAATTGATGATATTGTTCCTTTTATTTTGTGCGTTTATCCTTGATCTTATTATGTCTTCTTTTATCTCGTTGATGTTTCCAGGCGTTTTTTCGCCTATGACCTTTTTTATCCTGGTGTAGGGGGATTCCCGGAAGAGGGGGCTGAAGTCTCTGTCCCCAAGCCATGCCCCGTTTCCAGTCTCTACATGGCCTACTTCATAGATTTTTGTTACCTTCTTCAAAGATTTCTTAACCTTTTTTGCCCGGGTTTCAGGGAGGATGAGCATTAGCGAGTCGGTGGATATGCCAAAGGGGTCGATGTCAAGTTCCTGGAGCATTTCTAGGACGTTTTTGTTGATGGTTTTTTCGAGCATTTCCTGGTTGAAGACGAGTTTTTTTCCAGATGTGTGGGAGATCTCGGCTGCGTCGCCTCTGATACCTCCGTTTGTTATGTCTGTCATGGCGTGGATGTCTTTGAGGAGGTCTTTTTTTACAAGTGTTTCGCAGGCTGACATGAAGTCGATGTTTAGTGTCTCTTTTACTACGCTGTGGTGCCCGCTGTAGAGGGCGATGGTTGTGATGGTGCCGCCGCCGCAGCCTTCGGTCATGAGGATGATGTCGCCTTTTTTGGCGTTTTTTCTTGCTTTTGGCTTTTGGCTGGATGTGCCGACTGCTGCAACTGCGCTGACGAGCCTGTCGCCGAATACCATGTCGCCGCCGATTCGAAGGGTGCTGCCGGCTATTACAGGGGCGTTTGTGAGCCTGGATACCGCGGATACTCCTGCTGTGAAGTCGAAGAGTTTTGAGATGTCGCCGTCGTCTGCCAGGTGGAGGTCGCTTATTAGGGCGATGGGTTTTGAGCCCATGACGTAGACGTCGCGAATGGCTGCCCGGGTTGCGTGGAAGCCTGCGAGGAATGGGAAGTCGCTGAGGCGGGAGTGCATGCCGTCAATGGCGACGGTGATGTAGCCGGTGCTGTCACCGGTTTTGACTACACCTGCATCGTCCTGTTCTCCCGGGTCTATTACTGCACCGGTCTTTCCGATTATTTTTGCTATCTCCCTGTGGACAAAGAAGTCGCCCTCACCCCTTGACCCGACACCGAATTCGCCCATGCTGATGTTTGCTTTCCTGTATTGGATAAGGGTTTTTAGGAAGGGGTCATGAACGTCCAGGGTTTTTGATACTTCGTCAAGGACGGCTTTTGCGAACTCTTCGCGTTTTCCCCTGTCCCAGTTTTTGAATTCTTTGATGGATGCGGAGAGTTCAGTGATTATGTCTTTTTCTGGGATGCCTTTTATTATGCGGCGGCGGGTGAAGCCTTCGAGGTCCATGGTTTGGTTTAATGACGTTGGGGTTTATTTAATTTGCTTATTGCATAGACCTTTGAGAAAAAATAGTTATATTATTCTCGGCAAAAAGCCGAGACGTATCCTTTGGAGGATAAAAATATAAGTATGGTGAGGTGTAATCAAATGGGTAATGGCCCAGGGAACGTGCGGTATGTGATGTTTAAATAGAGAGGCCCTGGCCGGTACAAGAGGAGTTAGACCTATGATGGAAGGTTCTGGAGAAATAATGACCTTTATCCCCGCGGTGAAGATTGAATCTGGAAGGAGCAATAAGGTCATAATCCGGATTCCTTATAATCAAGAATTAATAAAAAAGGTGAGAACTCTTCCCGGGAGAAAATGGAATTCAAAAGGAAAATACTGGGAAGTCCCTTATGATGAGAACATAATACCAATATATGGTTACAAGCTCTTTTTGGAGAAGGTCTTGTTATTGACCATTATTTCTACCTTATTCCTTTACAGAAGGAACTTTTGATAAGAAGGTATTCCAGAAGAACGATTGAGTCTTATATGAGATATAACAGGGATTTCCTTTTATTTACAGGAAAGAAACCAGAGGATATTGATGCAAACAGGAAATTGATTCGCATAAAAGCGGGAAAAGGGAGAAAAGATAGGTATACATTACTTTCGGATGTTGCTCTTCAAATTCTGCGAGAATATTGGAAACAAGAAAAGCCTGATAAATGGCTGTTTCCAAGCTGGAACAGTGAAAAACATATCACTGCACGGACGGTTCAAAAGATTTTCCAGAAAGCCTGTCAAAAAGCGGGGATTAAAAAGGAAGTTACTGTGCATTCATTAAGACATTCTTTTGCCACTCATCTTTTGGAAAGCGGAATTGATTTAAGGTATATTCAGGAACTGTTAGGGCATAAGAGTTCAAAAACGACGGAGATTTATACACATGTTAGCACAAAGAATCTTTCCGCGATAAAAAATCCTCTTGATAGTCTTTTAACAGGAGGTGAAACATGAGCATCAAAGATGCAAGAAATAATAGTCGCCCAGAGGGATGTATATGCGAACAGTTCGCATATGAACGAGTTAAGTGAAATCGGGGAACAAAGGGCTGAAGGAAAAAATATAGAGTGGAATTAAAATGACCTTAGAAGATGTGCCTTGGGACATACTAATCGGAGGAACTGCATTAGTCCTTTCAATTATTG
>WAQR01000045.1 GCA_015520145.1 Candidatus Hydrothermarchaeota archaeon | reverse complement strand
TATATACAATCTATATACAATCTATACCCGCCTCATCCAGCACTTCATCCAGTATCTCCAAAGCCCTGTCAAGCTGGTATTTTTCGATGACCAGTGGAGGCAGAAACCTTACCACTGTGTCGTGTGTGCAGTTTATTAATAATCCTCTTTTCCTGGCCAGGTCCACGATGTCGGAACATGGGATATCCATCTCCATCCCGACCATCAGACCGTGCCCCCTGATCTCCTTTATAATGGAGTGCTTCTCTTTTAATGTTTCAAGTCTTTCCTTTAGATACCCGCCGAGCTCTCCTGCCCTTTTTGCGAGGTCTTCTTCAAGCATAACTTCCAGTGCCGCCTTTGCAGCAGTACACGCCAGATGCGCGCCGCCAAATGTTGATGCATGGTCGCCCGCTCTGAAGGTATCCATGATCCCGGGTTTTGCAAGCATCGCACCTATCGGGAAACCGCCTCCGAGCGCCTTTGCTACTGTAAAGATATCCGGTTCTACCCCAAAAAGCTGCCAGGCGAACATCGCACCTGTCCTGCAAAACCCTGTCTGAACCTCGTCCAGGACGAACAGGGTCCTGGTTTCGTCACAAAGCCTCCTTACATCTTCCAGGTAGCCTTCAGGCGGTACAACCACCCCGCCTTCGCCCTGGATGGGCTCAAGCATGACCGCTGCGGTATCGTCTGTTATTGCAGATTCCAGTTCACGTATATTACCGTATTCGACGTGTTTGAATTCCCTTGACATTGGGCCGAAGTCTTTCTTGTATTTCTCCTGGCCAGTGGCGCTGAGCGTTGTAATTGTCCGTCCGTGGAACGAATTTTTGGCACAGATAATTTCGCTTTTTTTTGTGTATTTCCTTACAAGTTTTATTGCTGCCTCATTGGCCTCTGCCCCGCTGTTGCAGAAGAACGACCTGTACCCGCCTGAGATATCGTGGAGGAGTTTTGCAAGCTCAATCTGGGGCAGGATATAATAGACATTTGATGTGTGCATGATCTTTTCTGCCTGGACGGTTATGGCTCTAACTACCTTTGGGTGCGAGTGTCCGACATTTAAAACAGCAAGACCTGCAAAGCAGTCAATGTACTCCTTACCTTCGAAATCCCAGACCTTCGCGCCATCTCCTCTGACGAGTGCAATCGGCTGCCGTTTGTATGTCCTGGCAATATATCTCTCATCTTCAGTTTTCATGGATATTGCCTCAGGCAAATGGGTTCAATTGATTGGATTGAAAATATTTAAAATATAAATAATATAATAAAAGTGTAAAGGCGATATAGACATGACGATTAGATGAGTTGCACTACATCTTCTGTTCAGGCAAGCATCTCGCTTGGGTAGATATTATTTATTGTCTATCCGCCAATTTTGAACATCTTTGTTCCGCATTCAGGGCATGTGCCTTTTGTTGCTGGTTTTCCATTTTTCATTGTTATCTTTTCCGGGTCTTTCATTTCTCTTTTTGCCCTGCATTTCATACAGTAAGCTTCTACCATTGATAAATCACCTCGTTTCAAATCAAAAATCAAGTAACCAGTTAAACGTCTACCTTCATAAAGGTTTCTATTTATACAGTATATTTCCAAGTCAGATGTTCTGGATATGTCTTATAGGTTAATTTCATTCTGGAGATACGGTACCTGGCGGTAACTTTTTATAACACAACGAGGAATAAACGGATGATAAATATGAAACACATGAAACTTCTATATACAGGCAAGGCAAAAAGTGTTTATGAGATTGACAGCGACACGGTTTTAATGGAATTTCGGGATGACCTTACAGCAGGCGACGGCGCGAAGAAAGATACCAAGTCGAAAAAAGGCGCGCTTAACGCAGAGATTTCAGCAAAGCTCCTTGAATTGATGGAAGATAACGGGATACCAACGCATTTTATTGAATATCAAAAGCCGAACAGGCACGTCGCAAAGAAAGTTGAAATCCTGCCTCTTGAAGTGATATGCAGGAATATTGCTACAGGCAGCCTTTTGAGACGCTATCCATTCAAGGCCGGGCAGAAACTCTCCCCGCCTATTATCGAGATGGGTTACAAGAGCGATGAATATCACGACCCGATGCTAAATGACGATATCGCACTTGCACTAGGTGCCGCAAGTTCCAGAGAGGAACTCGATGAAATCAGACAGATCACTTTGAAGGTCAATAGGGTCCTAAAAGACTTTCTTCTTCCAAGAGGTATTATCCTTGTGGATTTCAAGCTGGAGTTCGGGTATGACAGTTCCGGGAAGCTCCTTCTAGCTGATGAAATATCTCCTGATACCTGCAGGTTCTGGGATGCCGGGACAGGAGAGATCATGGACAAGGACAGGTTCAGACAGGACCTGGGCAGTGTTGTCGAATATTATGAGGAAGTAAAAAGGAGAATACTCAGTCAGATTTAGGTTCTTCTTCAGTAGTTTCTGGTGAAGTTTCCTCAGTCACAGTTTCTTCTACGGTAGTTTCTAGAGTAGCTTCTTCGGGCACTGCCTCTTCCTCAGCTACAGGAGCGGCATTTGGAGCATCGGAACTGCCCTGTTCATATGCATTGATTACCGCGGTTATGAGGGCCTCCCGTGCTTCCCTTGTTATGGGATGAAAGATATCTTTGAATTCCCCTCTCTTGTTCTTGGATGCGGGCATGCTTACCCACAAACCATTTTCACTATCCATGACTTTCAGTCCATGGACTACATATTCATCGTCAAGTGTTATACTTGCATATGCCCTTAGATTTCCTGTTCCTTCAATATTGTATACTCTTATATCAGATATATTAGCCATTTTACTCACCTGCTTGTTTTTTAGTGGCATATTAATATCACCAAGGGATTAATAAAGGTTGCGCTGGTTCGGCTGTGTTATCACGGAGGAGGGAACGATTGTGGAGGGTTAAATATATATGTCCTGATAAAAAAATCAATATTTCAGGTGAAGATATGTTTTTTACAGAACAATCCTGGGCAGGACAGATAGTCACGATGCTATTCTTCCTTATCCTCTTTATTTATGGTCCAAAATTCTATTTTTACAAAATAATAAACGAACTCGAAGAGGTTGCAAAGCTCCTTGAAGGCTATACAGCAAGATCTGTAGATCTGATAGTGGACATATCGAAAAAACATGGAGGAACGAAAAGCAAAGAGACCAAGACAACGGTCGAGAGAGCCATGGACTTTTTCCTGATCCCTCCAGTAGACCTTGATCCTTACGGGATACTTAATAAGGTAGAACACCTGATTGACAAGACAGAGGACAGGTTTCTGGACATCGCAAAAAAGATCGCTCCCAAAAGCGACGAGGTCTGGCAGGGCAACATAGTCTCACTTGTTAAGGGCGGGATCGGGCTGAACAACATCGCAAAGATTGTAAGGCACTACGTGGAGTTTGTAAAGAAGACAAACAACATCCAGATGGCAATGCTCATACACATGAATCTTGTGATGATCAAAAAGATTGCCAAGGCTCAGATGGACGGCGTTGAAACGATATCGAAAGGGAAACCCATCGGGGACGGTATAGGACCGCTTGTTGCTGCAAACCTCATAAAAGGAGACAGGACAGAAGAGATTGCAAAGGATGTAATATCTCACAAGACAGATATCGATGGCAGGACGGTCTTCGTTTTAAAGGCAAAAGGGCCTGGTGCTACACTTGGAAAGCTCGGCGATGCAGTCAAAAAGATAGCGAGAGAAAATAAGCTGACAAAGATAATCACAATTGACGCAAGCCTCAAACTTGAGGGAGAAAGGACAGGGAAGGTCAGCGAAGGTATCGGGGCGGCTATCGGAGACCCCGGGCCTGAAAAGGCAAAGATAGAAGACGCTGCCCTCAAGAACAATATTCCTCTTGAAGCGTATGCAATCAGGATGTCAATAGAGGAGGCAATCTCCCCTCTTGCAAGCGATATTGGAGATTCTGTAAAGGATGCTATCGAGATGGTGGAGGAGAGTATCAGAAGGGCACCTGAAGGCAGTACTGTCCTTGTTGTGGGGGTCGGGAACACCTGCGGGATAGGTAATAATTATGACTCTGTAAAAGGCATAAGGCTGCCGAAGAGGAAAAAAGAAAAAGAAAAGGTCTCCATGGTAGATGAGATGATAAAAAAGTTTGTCAGAGAATCTGCTAAAAAACAGAGACCACAGAAACCAAAACAGAAGAAAGAGGCTCAGTGATAGCTGGTGATTGCCATTATTGCCATTACCATCATTACCGTTACTCCGACCTTTCACGTTCAAGATTTAGGACAACTTCCCCTTTAAATCCAGACTTTCTAAGACCGCCCACATATTTTACTTCGTTATAGAAATCCACCGTTGCCCGTGCTTCTTCTATCTTTCTCTTTGCAGTCTTCAAGGCTGACGAGACCCTCGGCTGCGAGATCTCAAGTCTTTCTGATATCTCGTCCTGGCTCATGCCTAGTGCCTCCATCCGTATTACCTCAGCCTGTCTTTCTGTAAGAATCCCGATTGTTTTGACCATGAATATAATAAGAACCTGTTATATATAAATATAGTGGTATATCTCTGGTCTGCTGGTGTATTTGTAGCAGCTAAAATGGGCGTTAAATGGTTCTTGGCCTTACTGACAAATTACAGCAAAAGTTATTGACGTTGAGTAAACCCGAATGTTAGAGAATAAGAGAGGATAGGAAAATGGTTGAGATTCTAAGTTACGGGGTTGAAGAAGAGTTCGAGGAGGAGAAGCTGATTGCTTCCATGGTAAATGCAGGGGCAAGCAGGGCGGTGGCAGAAAAGATTGCAAAGAGCATCGATATCAGGGACGGCATGACAACAGACGAGATCAGGGAACTCGTTATAAAAGAGCTTATCAAAGTTGATGAAAAGGCTGCCAAAGAATATGTGAAATTCAAGAAGAAAAAGGAAGCCAGATATAAGGACCGCCAGAACGCTGCTTATTTAATATCTGCATGACCCAGTCAAGTTCCCCACTGGCCTTCCAGGGGCCTCTTTGTTCTTCCCTTGTTCTGTTCTGATTAGGTGTGTTTTCTTTTACAAAACCACTGGCTCATATAAAACTTTATATATTATAATGTCCTACTATTGGACAAAATATAATAAAAAACTATTATGGAGGTATGATATTGGCGAGATTATATACTGAGGAATATGTAGAAGAGATCTCTGATGCAGATATTAAAGAATGGGAGAAGAAGGAAAAAGACGGCAGGATCGTCGATGATGTTGCAGGCGGGACTGACGTAAGTATACCAATACGTGTGGACTATGCAAAGGATTTCCATACTGCATGGGATCTGCTCAAAAAGAACAAAATCCCGCTGAAATACAAGACGGTTATGACAGTACCGCCGTTCCACGCGACAATCCACGTATTTCCGACACATGGCGTTAAAGCAATGAAACTCTTGAAAAAGTCGGGGATAAAGATATACAAAGCAAAACCGGTATTCTAAACCAAAATTTTGTACGTGCGGAGTTATGTGCGGAATTTTTGACGCGAATTGAGCAGGTTGGAAATTCCGCATACCCTATTATTTTTTCTGGCAGGGAGGTGTCTTTTCAGGTTATATTTTCCAGATGGTTTTTATGAAGTTATTGAAGTTATTAGAAGAGGTGGAGGAAAAGGTCATAAAAAGGGGAGAGAGGATCTGCCTGGAAGAAGCAGAGAGGCTCATCACACCTGGCAGCCAGGCTGCCTTTGAACTTTTCAGGCTGGCAGGTGAGGTCAAAGAAGATGCCGCTGGAGGAGCGCTGACATTTTATTCAGGTGGGGCACGGTTTCCGGTCATCTCCATTACAAAAAATTCCTGTGCACTTGACTGTAAACACTGCGGGAGGCATCTGTTGGATGGTGTTTACTGGGCAGACAGGAATGAGGAATTTGTCAGGCTGTGCAGGTCGTTTAAGAGGCAGGGTGCGGTCGGATGCCTCATTACAGGCGGATGCAGGAGCGACGGCTCGGTTCCAGTAGACGAGTTTATTCCTGCGGTACGTGAAATCAAGGAGGAAAACGATATGCTCCTCCTGGCACACACGGGAATCATTGATAATAAAACCGCCAGGGCACTCTCAGAGGCCGGGCTGGACGGCGTGTCTATTGATGTCGTCGGGATCCCGGAAGTTGCAAGAAAGATATACGGGATTGAGATACTGGAGGATGCATATCTTGCTTCACTGAGGGCACTTGAGTCTCAGGGAATAAAGATAATCTCACCGCACGTAACTGCTGGCCTGGACTTTGGAAAAATCGGCCACGAGCTTAAGGCTCTAAACCTGATATCTCAGATTAGACCCACAACAGTCGAGATAACCGCCATTCGCCCGGTTAGAGGGACGGCAATGGAGAATATAAGGGTTCGCCCGCTGGATGTCGCCAAGATTATATCGGTTGCAAGGCTCATGTTCCCCAAAACCCCTGTAATCCTTGGATGTGCCCATTCCATAGGAAACGACAGGGCAATAATTGAAGAACTTGCCATCAAAGCAGGGGTGTCAGGTATCGCGCTGCCGACCTCCAGGACGAGGAGGATTGCAGAGAAGATGGGCATCGAGGTAAGGGAGCAGGCGACCTG
>WAQR01000044.1 GCA_015520145.1 Candidatus Hydrothermarchaeota archaeon | reverse complement strand
TTTTTAGATATGCACCGTAGCTATTGATGACGAGCTGCATTTTTTTCCTCCACGTTTGAGTTATTCTATAATTTTTCTTAAGTCTACAACCCCGGGGATTTTTCAAGGGCTTTCATGTCATCCAGGGATTCCCAGGCTGTAATTTCGGCCTTCCCGGATGCTTTCATCAGTGTTATTTGGGCATTATATTTTTGATGGGTCAATCCTTTTTAGGGCGTTCACTTTGTCATAGACCGGGTCAGTGGATATGATCTCACCGTCATAAAGCCGTGCTGTTGAGGCATGTATGGAGTCAAAATATGTCATGCCTTTGATGGCTTCTCTGAGCTTTATAGCGTCGAGTATTATCTTTGATGTCAGCGGTTCCTCTCCCAGGTTTGGAAAGTTTTTAAAGCTTGATATCTCCTTTCTGATATCTTCTGCGAGGTAGCTAAAAGAGCGGTGGATCAATTCATACTCTAGATATGCGGAACTTGCCACATGCACATATTTTATGTCCCCTGCCATTATTTTTCGAAATATCCTGTCGGCCGCCTGGTGATGTCTGTCCGCCGAGTTTACAAAAGCTATTAAAAGGTCGAGTTCAATGAGCGGCAACCGTTTTGGCCTCCTTTGCTATCAGGGCATCGGCGAGGCCTTCGACTTTATCAAAGGACGCATTTGGGTCATTTCTCCTGCCTTTCAAGAACTCATAAGGATTTTTATCAGCCTCCACCTCGATCAAGATTTTGTCATCCTTTTTGACGACCCTCCAGTCCAACCTGTCCCCAGACTTTATACCCAGGACTTTCCTGATCTTCGACGGGACGGTGGTCAAACCTTTCCTGCTTACTGTGCTTGTTGGCATGTCTTTCACCCAGGAATATAAAAGATTCTTAACCATTTAAATTTTTCTTAGAAAAGTTTAATTTCTTAGATTCTCCTTTTTATCTTCAGTCGGGGATGAGGAAGTTGGTGGTGAAGGTGCCTGTGGAAGCTGGCATTTTAATGCCCTTATGGACGACTTCTATTTCTGGGTAATGTCTCTGCTTAACAAAGTAAGGTTAATAAGAGCACCGATGCTGAACTGCATTTTTTCCTCCACGTTTGAGTTACTTACTATCCTTTCAATTCCTTTGCTCTCCTTACAAGCTCTGCATACACCGAGGCGGTGATAAAGTACCCTTCTTCGCTCAATCTCAAAAGGCCGTCACAAAATCCCCTGTAATCGATTATTCCGCTACGGTAAAACATCAAGAGTACCGCAGTTGTTCTTATGGGGCGAAGGCCAAGTACTCTGGCAACCCCCAGACCCTCTCTGTCGTCGATCAGCAGGGTCTTGATTTTTATATCTATTGCAACAGAAATTGCTGCCATCTCACCTCGGTGCAGGGTTTCGATGTGCGTGACTAATCCTGTTGTGCTTTTGACATCGATGAACCCCTCTTCGACCAATTCTTCCAGCAGAAAAACCTCTTTCTTGTTGAGTTCTCTGCCTTTTAGCACGACCTCTTCAAAGACCTCTTGTGGGATGTACACCTTCTTGAATAGCTCTTTTAAAAGCTTGACTTTACCTATCTTTGCAAGATATATGAGGGGCGTTGAATTGCTCACTGCCGCTTTTACCATTTCATATCTCCATCAGTCGCCAAAGGCCGCCTTTATGTCTTCTTCCATGTCTTTTAGGGTATACGGTGCGGAGATCCTTCTCTTCTTTATCAAGTCCATCATCTCCCAGAGAGGGAGTCTTGCTATTTCACAAGCCTTCCATAAAGTGACTTTACCTTCGTGGTACTCTTCAAGGGCATGCTCTACCCTGACCTCTTTTAGTCCCCTTTCGATTATCTTTCTAAGGGCGACGGTCTTTTTGAGATGCTCTTTTCTGGCATACCATTCTATTTCTTTGTTCATATCCTGTGGGAGTCTTGTTGACACAAGGGACATTTCACTCACCTCGTATACAATATATATAAGATGTGCACGTACTTAAATGTTCCCATAGGATACTTCGCCTTCTACTTTTTGCACTGCCCCAAATCCCCTTGAAACACTCCTTCCGATGCCGAGGTAGTCGGGTATGAGGAAGTTGGTGGTGAA
>WAQR01000043.1 GCA_015520145.1 Candidatus Hydrothermarchaeota archaeon | reverse complement strand
TTCCAGAGCTCCTGGAGAGGTTGAAAAAGGAGTACAGAATAGAGGACAGAACGCTCCTCACACAGAGCCTGGTAGTCCTTGGATTTGTGGTCATCCTCTTCGTCTTCCACGAAAAACTTAAAATGGAGCTGAGCATTGCAGCCATGACAGGTGCGGTAATCTTACTGATAATCAGCCGTGTGCATATCGGGGAGATGCTTGAGGAAGTGGAATGGCCGACCCTTGTGTTTTTCATGATGATCTTCATAATCGTCGGCGCTGCTGAGAAAACAGGTCTGATGCCTGCAATCGCTGAGAGTGTATGGCAGTTGAGCGGCGGCGACATCACCCTGGCGGTCATAATCGTGGTCTGGGTCACAGGGTCAATGTCTGCAATTGTGAACAACATCCCATTCACAGCAGCGATGCTGCCAGTAGTTGCTTTCCTCGACCAGAGCATCGGCCCTGATACCGCTGTGCTGTGGTGGGCACTCGCGCTGGGTGCAGACTTTGGCGGGAACGCAACTCTCATCGGCGCTTCTGCCAACGTTGTTGCCGCAGGTATTGCAGAACGCTCAGGACATGCAATCCGCTTCATGGATTTTCTTAAGATAGGAGCGCCTGTAGCCCTGGTTACAATGCTCTTGGCAACGGCATATTTATTACTCAGATACTGAGAAGAGGATTAATGAAATGGGAAAACTAAGACATATCGTGGTTTCGACCATCGGCTCTAAAAGCTGCAAGAGGGCCGAGAGAAAGGGTATTGAACTGGCAAAAGAAAATATGGCCAAACTCACCTTCCTATACATCGTTGACACGGGTTTTCTAAGCGGCATCCCTCGCAGAGTTCACGGTGTTGACGGTGCTGAGAAGGACCTCAGGAGGATAGGGCGCATCATCCTTGAAAGAGCCATGAAAAATGCTAAGAAAAAAAACGTGAAGGCAGAGATCGCAATTAGGACAGGCAATATGATGGAAGAACTCAAAAATTTTTTGAACGAAGGCAGGGCCGACCTGCTTTTAATCGGCAAGGAGAAACGCGGTTTACTGGATACGCATCTGATGAGGACATCTGCAACAAAGTTAGAGGAGATAACTGGGGTCCCTGTGCAGGAGGTCGAATAATAAACGCGTAATAAACGCATGTATTTTTTGTTACTCTTATTGTCGTTATTAGTCGGGCTTGTCATTGCAGCTGTAGCCTAGGTCCCGGGTCATATGTCCCGGGTCAAACGGCAGGGAAGAGAGAGAAAAAGGTAGAGAAAGGAAGAGAGGAGAAATGCAGGAAATATCTTAAATATCTTCGTTTAGGTCAGGTGAAAGGAAGAAATGAAAAGAGCCATTATTGTTATATTTATCATATTTGTCGGGCTTTTAGGGATCTCTTTTATAGGGGCGTATCTTATCACGTCCAGTGAGGATATCGGTTTTGGTGATAAGGTAGCGGTTATTCAGATAAACGGTGAGATTGCACTTACAGGTGATACAGGGGCATTTGCAACAGAACGGACCACACCCCAGAAGGTTAAAGAAGCTTTGAGAAAGGCAGAACGTGACAGTTCTATAAAGGCAATTGTTATAGAGATAAACAGTCCAGGCGGATCTGTTGTTGCGTCAGAAGAAATCGCCGATGCCATAAAAGAGGTCAAAAAGCCGACTGTTGCATGGCTGAGTGAAGTCGCAGCCTCTGGAGGTTATTATGTGGCATCTGCCAGCGACGTCATCGTTGCTGACAGGGCATCGGTTGTCGGCAGTATCGGTGTTATTTCGATATTTCCTGAATATTCTGGCCTTTTGCAGAAGATTGGTGTCAACATGACGGTTATCAAGGCAGGCGAATACAAGGACTTCTCCACAGGTTTCAGGCCGATGACAGATAAAGAAAAGAAGATGATGGAAGATGTGATATACGAGGTCTATGACCAGTTTATAGGAGAGGTCGCAGAAAACCGCAACCTCTCAAAAGATTATGTAAGGGCAGTTGCCGAAGGACAGATATACCTTGGCCCAAAAGCAAAAGACCTTAGACTTGTGGATGAGATTGGCAACAGGGAGTATGCAATCCAGGTAGCCGCACGGCGTGGCGGGATTGAAGGAGAGCCGTCAGTTGTCTATTACAGGCGCACTACATTTTTTGATGAATTTATTGGAACAGCCTTTATGAACCTGGGTTATGGTTTTGCAAAGGGCATTAAAGAAAGCGAGGTTACTTTGAGGTAATCGGGATATGTTCGGCCCATTTGAGGAGTATGTCTTAATTAAAAAAGGGGCGTTAAGGAAGATCAGGCCGTATCTCAAGGCAGATGATAAGGTCCTGGAAGAGCTTTTCCTTGCGACTGCAACAGGCCCTGTTTTTGAAATCACAAGAGAAGATTTGAAGTTCATGAAGGAAATGGTGGCATTCTGGAAGGACGGCTATGCTATGCCTTTAAGTGCTGTTGAGGAGATGAAGAGGATTTACCCTACACTAAATGCACTGAAAAATATTGAAAAGGACTTTGCGGTTATATTCCGTGGGGAGGATATAGAAGTTGAGCCGGACGTCAACTTTGAATTTGCAAGGGAGTTTCTCACACATATCCGCTCAAAGGAAACAAAGGAAATCCTTGATATAGCCTCAGGGTTTGGCTGGATACCGCCGTTATTTTCAAGGAGAGGGAAAGTAAAAGCAGTTGACAGTTCTTATGACAACAGGATAGTCTATAACAGAGATGGCACGATAAATATCGAGGGCACCAGTATCACCCTCTTCCCACACTCGCCATTAGACAGGGAGTATCTCTCCAGGAGAAAGGAGGAATTTCAGACATACAGGGATTTTGCAGTATTTTTCTGGAAGTCTGTGGGAGCGAATCTTGATAATATAACGGTAATTAGAGAAGATGCGACCGACATGGAACAAAAAACAGACTCAGTTGATGCTGTTACCTGTTTTTTCGGTTTGAATCATCTTGCAGAATGGAAAGAGGTTATCGGGGAAGTAAGCCGGATATTAATGCCGGGCGGGACATTTTTAATCTCTATCTACAGAGAATATCTTGAAAAGTTCCCTGTAAAATTCTCATATAACTGGGTAAAAGAGATACCTGCGACAATTATAGATAAAAAAGAGCTATTGAGTTATTCAAAAAAACTCGGATTTAAAGTGAAAGATTCAATGAAAAAAGATTTATTCTATATAATTGAATTAGAATTGTGAGAATAGTGAGAATATGGAATGGCGACTTTTATTCCTACCAGTAATCGGGGCATTTATCGGCTATAGTACCAACTATATCGCGATAAAGATGATATTTAGACCTTATAAAGAATACAATATCCTTGGACTCAAACTCCAGGGCATGATTCCAAAAAGGAGGCATGAGCTCGCAGTGAGTATTGCTGAGACGGTTGATAGAGAACTTCTATCCCTAAAAGATTTTGGCCGGGCGATGAAGGATGTCGATTTAAGAATCAGTATCTACAATATCGTTGCCTCTGTGGTTGAAAAGAAGATAAACCTTGATATCTTTGAGAGGCTGCCTTTTCTTGGGTCGATATCAAACGGTCTAAAGCTTCTCTTAATCGAATCTATCTGCAACACGATCCTGGAAAATTTCGAGAGTATTGTTGAGAAGATTATAAACGAACTTGAGAAGGACACGGATTTTAAAAAAATAATCGTTGAACGCATTGATTCGTTTAATCTGGAGAAACTTGAACAGCTTATCCTTAAAGTCGCATCAAAAGAGCTGGGATATATTACCCTCCTTGGCGGGGTGCTGGGTTTTGTTATCGGTGTTGTGCAGGTCATATTCCTGTCGCTGTAGGGTGCTGTCAAGTTTATGATTTAACTTCATTTTTTGTTAGCTAAGATAATGTGATTACAAATATCGCATCATTTTGCTCATTTTGAATACGTTTCTTATCACCGGCGGCATTAAGACCGCAACATAT
>WAQR01000042.1 GCA_015520145.1 Candidatus Hydrothermarchaeota archaeon | reverse complement strand
TGCTGCGGATAGTTTATAACGTCAAGCCCTGAATCTATCTTCAATTTAAATGACGATTCGACGACCTTACAGAACCGTTCGTTGAGCAAAGGGTCCAACGTCAGGTCATTTCCTTCTGCAAAGGCCGTCTGCGCTTTGTGGTAGATATCTTGAAACTCATTCCTGTTCACCCCTTCTGGCAGAGGGAAGCTTCCAACATCGTCTACAAGCATAATAATTTATTATAATCAGCGTCAACTATAATAAATGTTTTGTTGTATCTCAAGTCCGCCACCTTGTGCATAGCATCCTCTAATTTTGTACCCCCAACCAGCCTCCAACCAGCCCAATTCACCGAGCTTTGTTACTCCTAGCTATCTTTAGGCAACATTTTAGGCAACATGTGGCAGAGTCAAGATAAATGAGATAAATGATAAGCTTTATTATCTGGAATGTCAGAACATTGTACTTGGAATGTACGATGTACCGGATTGTACCAACTGACGTGTTAATTAACGTATCAAAAAACGTATCAATGAATCCAGATAAGAGGCAGGAAGGCATATCAGAGAAACCTCAAAAAAATCTCCAAATGTGTTTTGAGGAGTGGATGTAGTTGGTAAAGATTGTCGGAATGATCTTTGGCGAAGTTGGATACAAAGAATTCAACTTTATAGTAAGCAGGGATTCAAACCTGCAAAAAGGAGAGTATGTAAAGGTCAATCATGAAGTCTATGGCTGGGTCATGGCACAGGTCACATCCATAAAACGGTCAAATGAGATGTATTCCCTGAACGTGATAACAGGGAATTCCGCACCAAAAGATGGTGTAACCTCAGAGAAGATCGTGGCAGATGCTAAGGTTATAGGATTCATTGACGAAAAAAACAATCTCAAATCACCAAGGATCCCATTTAAACCAGGGGAGAAGGTCTACAAGGCTGACGGAACGATTATAAGAAAGACCCTGAACCTCGGAGTCAGATCAGGGATATACCTGGGCATCATGGACGGCCAGAGCGACAGGGTCCCTGTATACCTCAATGTCAATAAACTCGTACAAAAACACGTCTGTGTCCTTGCCAAGACCGGCGCAGGCAAATCATACACGGTAGGTGTACTTATCGAAGAGTTGATTGAAAAGGGAGTACCTGTTGTCATAATTGACCCGCACGGCGAATATTCTGCACTCAAAAACCCCAATACCAACCCGAGAGAACTTGAATTGATGGGTAAATACAAAATCTCGCCCAAAGGCTACCCGAATGTTGTCGAATTTACCCCGAACCAGAACATAAACCCCCAGTCCGACAGGAAGCTGGCACTCGATATCAGGAATTTCACGATAAGCAATTTCATGGAGATGCTCCCGACAAGACTCACTGACAGCCAGAAAGGGATACTCTTCGAGTCTCTAAAGGTGGTCAAAGGCTACGGCAGATACACTCTCGATGACATAATAAACGTAATCCATGAAAACGAAAGCAAGGCAAAATATAACCTCATAACGAGCCTTGAAATGCTAAAAGAAAGCAGAATCTTCGATGGGGCGGCCGTCCGGCCAGTCGATATGGTAAAAAAAGGCATGGTATCCGTGCTGAATCTCCGGGGTATCCAGCCAGATATCCAGGGGATTATAGTCTCCAGGGTGGCGACGGAGATATTTGAAGACAGGAAACGCGGCAGGATACCTCCGCTACTCTTTTTATTAGAAGAGGCGCATAACTTCGCCCCTGAAAGGGGTTTCGGGCAGACGGTTTCTTCAGGCGTAATAAGGACGATTGCAAGTGAGGGGAGAAAGTTCGGCATGGGGCTTTGTGTGGTCTCTCAAAGACCTGCAAGAATAGACAAGAGCGTGCTAAGCCAGTGCAATACTCAGATAATCCTGAAAGTTACAAACCCGAACGATTTGAGGGCGATAAGCCAGTCCATCGAAAGTTTTACAGCAGACCTCGAGGAGGACATCAAACACCTCCAGCCAGGCGTTGCACTCATCGTGGGCGATGTGGTCGAGCAGCCCATATTTGTTGACATAAGGGTGAAGAAATCACGGCACGGCGGGACATCTGTCGAACTTGTAAGGGAACACAAGAAACAGTATACAGATGCAGATCCCGCCCCTCCTCCAAAACGGGAAACGTTCTGGAAGAAGATATTTAGATGATATCACGGTCAGGGGTTCAGCTGCCTTTCTCCACAACGCCTTTCTCCACAACAGTAGGTCTATTTGTCCTCTCAAAAAGTTCTTTTTCCTTTTCTATATCAAACATTAGTATATTGGCTTCGTAGATGATGGTATCCGCCTGCTCGTCGGTAATCTCTTTTCCCCTCATACCTTCAGTCCTCTTAATCAATTCTTCTAGTTTTTTTAATGATTCGTCATAGTTCTTCAATGTCTCCCTTATTAATATGTCCCTGTCCATTAAGATTCACCATGAATTAATCAAAAGAGGTCTTCTCATTCCCCTTATACTATTTATAATCCCTATTATCCATTTAAAATTTTCTGATGTTTGATGTATTCCTCCCTGGCCTCTCTTGTTGTGCCGACCACAATCCTGTAATATCCTCTACCAGCCAATCCCCTACCAGCCATTTCTTCAAGATAACCGCATACCTCTATCTCCTCACCTTCAAATGCCTGGCCCGCATATGTATGTGTATAGGATACCACCTCTTTTATTTTCCCGATATCCACTTTATAGATGGAAGGAGAGTCAAACGCCAGTCTGGCATCTTTTACCCTGCATCTCTTTTTGACCTTCTTTATCCTCCTGTAGGAAACTTCTTCATGACGGGTTCTCTCGATTTCATCGAAATCCCGTACAAGGAGGATGTCGAATATCGTGCCGTTGATTACCCCTTTGTGAAACTTCCTTTTTTCATGCCATAAGAACTCCCCAAAATTCATTGCCAGGTTCACTGACCTGTATGGAAAGCGTTTTTTGTAAGCTCGTTTCCATTCGGTTCTATTGGGCGGTCTTATCTCTCCCTGGCAAGTTCTATCTTCAAAAACTTTTTTTAGTGCCATCCGTGCTTTTTCATGGTTTTTTATGCCGTAGACTACAAGGTCGATATCTGAATTCTCGTTGTGCAGGCCAACGAGTATAGAGCCCGTGATGCCTATCTTCCTGGCAGGGACAGGGAGGGTATTGACAAGAGTTGAAATCTTTTCTTCGATTTTGTCTTTTGGACATTCAATGATTTCTCTTAACCTCTCTTCCGGGCGGTAAATCTTTGAAATCCGATCCATGGGTACGTATTGCAGGCTTGCCGATCCCAGAGAGTCCTGAGAGTCCTGATATTCCAGAGTTCCCTGAGATCCCTGATTTTCGGACTCAAATTCTATGAGGTATTCTGGGAAATGCTTTTCGAGATACTCGTAGGATTCCCTTGTAGAACCTATCTTTTTGAAAGATACCCCGCCCCTCTTCCTGTCGCCACTACTCTCAGGATAGTATCTTAGATAGGCGAGATATCCTTGTTCTGGATGCGTATACGACACTACTGCGAATATCAGCCCGTCTTTTGTTTCAATAAAATCCCTTATTCGAAGCATTAACACCAAATTTATATATGATGGTTAATTATATTTAAATAGAGAACGTCTTAGAACTAACTTAGAAGAGAAGGGATACAATGACAAAGATAATGGTAGTAGATGACGAGTATTTTATTGTCAAGGTTGTGGGGGATTTACTCAGGAATAATGGGTACGAAGTCATTGAGGCCTTCAGTGGATTTGAATGTCTTGAGAAATTGAAGACAGAATGTCCAGATCTCATCATTCTGGATATCATGATGCCTGAGATGGACGGATGGGAGACCCTGGATAAGATCAAAAAGATAGAGAAATTCGAGTCCACACCTGTCATAATGTTAACGGTTGTTGAACTGACTCCAGAGACAATTAAAAAAAGGCCGGTCCACCATCTTGTAGACTATATTCAAAAACCCTATTCAGTCAGAAAACTCATACCGAAAATAAAAGTCGCCCTTAGAATAAACGAAGAGATGAGGGAGATTAGGGAAAAGGTAAAGGACAAAAAACTTGCAAAACAGTATGAGTTCTCTCTTAGAGTCAAGACACTTCACGAGAACTTAATCCAGACTTTGAAGGAAAATTCCAAGAGAAAAATAGAGACAGGGGCACTGGAAGAAGCTGAGAAGATATACGAGACAATTGCAGAAGAAAAAAAGGTGATAAAAAAGCTTAAGGAAGAGGGCGGGAAGTGGGTGAAGTGAGGAGATAG
>WAQR01000041.1 GCA_015520145.1 Candidatus Hydrothermarchaeota archaeon | reverse complement strand
ATATAATATATTTCTGCTTCTTTTCATGAAAATTTTTATTTAACAGTTTAAAATAATGATTAAACCTTGAATTAAACGTGTTTAAATCGAAAGATTTATTACCCACGAATACCAAATTCTGATTAATGAGTTTCCCTAAAAATTTCGAGGAATATTCCTTATTTGCCTATAATGTAGTCTGGCCATTTGCCGAGAGATACTCGAAATACTTTGAAGGCATCAGGTCTGATCTGAGAAAGGCAAACATAAACGTGACACTTGTAGCATATCTAAGCGCTGCTATTCTCACTGCATTTATTGTATTTATATTATCGTATCCGATACTCCTTCTGCTCGCGGTCATTACAGGGAGCCTGACATATTATATGCTGTTTCTTATAACCGTGCTCTCATTTTTGATATCCGGGGCGGTGTTTGCGCTGTTCTATTATTATGCAAAATTTGTAGGTTCTGAGAGGATGAGGGATATCGAGATAAACCTTCCATACGCAGCAAATCACATGGCCACGATTGCGGCAAGCGGCGCACCGCCAGTTGCAATGTTCAGGTCTCTTGCAAGATTCGGGCACTACGGCGAGATATCAAAGGAGGCAGAGAACATAGTAAGGGAGGCTGAGAGTTTCGGCTATGATATAACCGATGCGATTCTAAGGGAGTCTAAAAAGTCACCGAGCAAGAAATTTAGTGAATTACTCATAGGACTAAATTCTACGATAACTACAGGTGGTGACCTCAGGGGCTATCTGGCAGATGAAGGTGCAAGGCTTATGCGGGAATACCGGCAGATGTGGTCGAGGGTTATAGACCAGTTGAGTATACTTTCTGAAGTCTATGTAACCCTGTTTGTAGCCGCGCCTGTGTTTTTAATCGTAATGCTGAGTTTGATGGCGGTCGTACCGTTTGGGAACAACATCGACCCTTTTATAATTATAAAAATTTTAATATTTCTCGGGATACCTGCAGGGAATATAATGTATCTGCTGTTTATTGAGATAGTCGTTCCAAAGATGGGGTAGGGGGAGGAGGTAGAGGACATGGAGAAAAAAGAAGAGTATGCGATGATATTCGCCCTGATTATGGTCTTTATAGCCCTTGTTAGAGAGGCGGTAGTATACGCGGCATCAGGGATACTGGTGCTGGATTTTACTGCTATGATGATAGCAATAGTCGGACTTGTCCCATGGTACCTGGTAAGATATACAGAATATCAGAGAATAAAGACAATGGAGGAGCGGTTCCCTGATTTTCTAAGAGACCTCTCAGAAGCAAGGAGGGCTGGCATGACTCTACCGCATGCGATTCGTTTCGTTTCCAAGCTTGACTACAGCCATCTTACAGCAGAGATTAAGAAGATGTCTGCCATGATCTCGTGGGGCGTGTCTTTTGAGAAGGCCCTGACGATGTTCTCAAAGAGGTGCAAGACAAGGCATATCCAGCGCTCTTCGTCCATTATAATCGAGGCGGACCGGTCTGGTGGCAATATCACAAACATACTGGACTCGGTTTCCAAATACAGCAGGATGATGAGGGAGATAGAAAAGGAGCAGGCGGGTGTGATGAGGGGGTACACGATAATAATATATATTGCCTTTCTGGTCTTCCTGGCAATTGTTATAATACTCGTTAAACTGCTGATCACAGGAATCGGCGGGGTCTCGGGGATATCCTCTATAGGCGGGGGGATGGTAGGGTCTGCCAGGATGGGGGAATTTAAGACCCTGCTGTTTCAGATGTCTATTATCCAGGGCGTGTTCACAGGTCTTGTTGCAGGGAAGGTCGGGGAAGGCTCGGTTCTAGAGGGTATAAAACACAGTGTTGTAATGGTCATACTTGCAATTATTGCATTCCAGTTCTTTGTGTGGTGATGCGGCTTGGCAGAGAGGGTTATTGATTATGTTGTTGCTATTTCGATATTCTCTATCACGTTTGCGTTTGTGGCGATGATGTCCATCAACTATCTCGGTGCCCCGAAGGCCGATGTCGTTTCTGCCGAGCTTAGAAGCGACCTGTTCAAAGTGACGGAGATACTGGTAAAATCCGCTGGTGAGCCGACCAACTGGGATTATTCGACCCCTTCTCTCCTCGGGCTTGCATATTATGATGCTGCTAAAAACCGTACAGAAGAATATGCACTTTCTAAAGAAAAGGTGCTGATGCTCAATTCTTCAAGACTGGACTATCTGACAGCAAGGGATGCCCTTGGACTTGAGAGGGATTTCAGCCTGATGCTGAAAAGTGTATCTCCTGGCTGGTGGAATTCGAGTTTTGTGTATCGAAAACCCATCCTGGTAAATGCCACATCTTCCGGGAATGTCTCGGTATATATCGAGTTCCCGCGTGGACATGCGTACAGCACAACACTGCGCGTGGTAAATGCATCTGATAATTTAGAGGTACCTTTTGAGGTTGCTGACCTGGTATATTATGACCCTTATTATAACTGGACGAGAGGGGGTAATATATCGTTTGAGGTCAATGCACATCCAGATATCCAGCGGTTTTATATATATTATACCGACAACCCGGCTATCCCGTCATCTGCGTCCGTGCTCGGGCTGGTGCAGTCCCTGGCAGATACAACAGCCGGGCAGGAGGAGATAAATCTTGACTACCCCTCTTATGGGATACAGAATATTGTGGGCAGGGATACGGCGGTGGCTTCGAGGGCTGTGAGTGTGCAGGAGGAGATCCCTGTCGCTTATATATACGGGTCAAGCTATGAGGAGGAGTTTTTGAGAAACCTGGGCTACCATGTCGATGCCTATACCGCGTCGAATGTCGGCCAGCTGTTCAACTATTCAGCAGGGCGAAATCTGTTTAAATACAGGATGATCATTGCCGGTACCCATGCAGCATTCGACAGTTCTGCTATCAGAAATAACCTTACCGCAAATCAGGCCGATATATTTGATTTTGTAAATCTCGGTGGGACACTGGTGGTCCTGGGCCAGGATGCAAGCAGCGTGGTTGACGGGTATGGCTGGCTTTATCCTTTCGGGATAAACGGGACACAGGTTTCCGGGGCGAATCAGACGGTTTTTAATTTCTCTTTGAAAACCGTCAGATTCCCGAATAACCTTTCGATATCGTATACCGGGAGTAATGACAGCGTCTATCTTAGTGTCAACCGCGGTATGGGTGTGAATAGCCACCCGACAGACCCTGCATACACGTACTGGAGTGCCGGGAGGGTGTTTAATATGACTGATTACAGGAGTATCAGGCGCGTGGTTATAAAAGATACCAGAGATACCTGGTTTCCTGTCATTGATAACTGGGATTTTAATACAGATATAAGTAGCTGGTCTGTTAATCACAGTCAGCCCCTCCCTGCAAATCAATCTACAGTCACCTGGGCAAATACAGGGAGGTCTGGCGGGTCGGTTGATGTGGATTATGATTCTGATGACAACGAGACGACAGATATCTATCAGGATGTCTATCTTGAGGCATGGCCGGTTTTTGCTGTTTTAAATTTCAGTTATAATGTATATGATTTCAATCCTGCGCCAATTCAGGGCGAGCTGGCCGTGCTGCTGACACTCCCGAACGGGACGGATGTCCAGCTTTATTACCTTAATGTGACCGGTACAACCGGCGGATGGGTCGATATTTCAGTGGATGTTGGAGACTATCTCACAGTTAACGGGACATACAGGGTTACTCTGAGGACACGCGGAGAGACCGGTGCAGGGCAGGATTATAAGGTATATTTTGATGATATCACAATTAATGCTACCTATGTATCCAGTGTCTGGTTTATCGGTGAGGTCGGTGAGGGCAGGATCGCTGTGTCAGGCGATGAACCACATTATACAGGACATGACCTGATGATAGAGAACATGTTCGAGTGGGGGTCTGAAGGAGAGCGGTTTGTAAGGCATATTTATGAGCTTGTTTTGGGGGTCTGGTGATGACAGGAGGCCGCAGGGCGTTTATTATTACTTTCGAGGCCGTTGTTGCGAGTATGTTGTTAATACTGGTCGTGGCAGGTGTGTTTAATGCCGTACCTTATGCTTCAGGGTGGGATAGTGTGATATTAAAGGACCGTGCTTATTCCGCTATTATTGGCCTTGAGAGAGACGGCACATTGGAAGACAGCATCATAAACAGCAGATGGACAGTGCTCGAATACAGGGTAAATATCTCCATGCCTGCATATACGGATTTTAAGATTACGGTGTACAACGAGACAGGGGATATAGTCTGGAATTCTGGGTCTGTAATACCGCTGGACAGGGATACGGTTGTTGTAAATTATTATGTTGCAGGAGGGAACAGGACGTTCTCTCTTAGCCATATTAAGATGGAGGCATGGTACAGATGAGGATTGATATCGGGGCTGGGATGAGGATTGGGATGAGGATTAGGATGAGGCAAAATGCCCAGTTTTTTATTATATCTGCGGTTGTGATATCTATTGTGCTGATGTATTATGGGTTCTATTCGGCAGGTACTGGAGATGTCATTTTAGGGGCGCAGTCATATCAGGGCATGAATATGGATGCTGTCAATCTGTTCAATAATGTAAAGGAGGTGTGCAGGAATACAGTAGATATAACCTTCAGGTCTGGTGGGGATATTGATGCAAACCTTTTAAGGCTGAAAAATTTCATGGAGGACAGGGCAAGGGAACAGAATTATAACCTAACGCTGGATTATGATACGTCAGATAGTCCTGCAATATTTTTCAATCTAACATTGAGTTCAAATGAAATAATGTTAAGGGACGAGTTCTATTATACGTCGGAGGAGGGGGTGAGATGAACGGTTTAGTGCTGAAGAGGTAGGAGAATAGAGACAAATATTTATGCTCCCACATCCAGATTAGATGTCATGACGCACCATATGAGAGACGAAATAACTCAGACAGTTAAGAAAATTAAGTCCATGGAGATAAGGGGTGCTGCAAATATCGGGAGATATGCCGCTGCGGCACTTAAGGCTTATACAATCAACTGTGATGCCAGAAGCAGGGATGAATTTGTTAGAGGGCTGGAGGAGGCGGGCGAGACCCTAATCGATGCAAGGCCAACTGCTGTTTCGCTGCCAAATGCTGTGAAGTTCGTTTTAAGGCGTGTTAGGGACTCAGATCTCAGCCTGGAAGGCCTCAAGGAACTGGCTGTAAGGTCTGCGGATGCATTTATAGAAAATTCCAGGCAGGCTGTCAGGACAATCGGGGAGATTGGTGCAAAAAGGATATCTGATGGCGATACTATCATGACGCACTGCAACTCTTCTGTTGCCCTTTCTGTGATAAAAACTGCATTCAGTCAGGGTAAAGATATCAGGGTGATTGCCTCAGAGGCAAGGCCGAGATACCAGGGGCGGATAACTGTAAAACAGCTCGCAGAGGCAGGGGTCCCTGTCACATTGATTGTGGATTCTGCTGTGAGGTCTTTTATGAAGGATGTTGATAAGGTCGTTGTGGGTGCAGACAGCATTGCAGCAAATGGTGCGGTTATAAACAAGATCGGGACGTCCCAGATTGCGCTTGCCGCGCATGAGGCCAGGGTGCTGTTTTTTGTGGCAGCAGAGACATACAAATTCCATCCAGACACTCTTGTCGGGGAACTTGTGGAGATTGAGGAGAGGGATAAGAAAGAAGTGGCAGATCCAGGCGAGTTCAGTGGCGTGGATATCAGGAATCCTGCATTTGATATAACGCCGCCGGAGTATGTTGATCTGATAATCACCGAGAAAGGGGTAATACCGCCGCAGGCAGCGATTATGATAATAAAAGAAGAGTTCGGATGGATTTAGAGATTTAGAGGGATTTAGATGGATTTAGAGATGGATTTAACCCCGTTTCTTTTCTCTAAGTGCGCGGATTTTCTTTTCGACCACCTTTTCGTCGGATTCTTTTGATTCTTTTGCAGCATTTTGTTTTTTGGTGGCAGACGCGCTCTTTTTAGCTTTGGGTGGCGGTTTAGGTTTGTCCAGTTCAACGATTATCTTCTCGTAATTCTTTTTGATGTCTTTTAACAGTGCTTCTTTTTCTCGTAACTTCTCTTTGTAATCTTTGATTTCGTCCTGTGCTTCTTCATATCTCCCGATTGTGGTCTCCAGTTTACTGACCGCGTCATCTATCTGTTTTTTTAATTTTTGATTCTCGGTTTCAAGATGTACTATGTGGTCTTCCAGACGTTTTTTGCTCTCTTTTAGATTGTCCCGTTCGTCAAGCGTATTTTCGAGGTCTTTTATGACCCCTCTCAATTTATCTTCGAGGAGTAGTTTGTCTTTTTTTGCTCTGGATTGCAACTGTTCGATTTCTTTGTGGAGGGCGGTTTTTTCTTCTTCAAGTGTCTTGGTATATTTCTGGAGGTCTTTTTTCTCTTTTTTTAGAATATCCCGCTCGCCGGTGGTTTCTGTTAAGTTCCTGGAAACCTTTTCTAACTCGGCTCTGGTGTCGTTTATCCTGTTTTGCAGCTTGTTTTCGAGCGAATCTTTTTCTTTTTTGAGGCTTTTTATCTGATTTTTGAGTTCCTGTCTCTCTTTTTTTAAGGAGTCTTTTAACGAGTCTCTTTCTTTGATGACTTTTGCAAGGTTTCTGGAGACCTCTCCCAATTCGGCCCTGGTGTCGTTTATCCTGTTTTGCAGCTTGTTTTCGAGCGCATCTTTTTCTTTTTGTAGTGCGGATATTGTGTCTTTGTGATGTGTGATATCTGCATTTGCTTTGGTGAGTTCGTTTTTTAGATTCTCAAGTTCTTTTTTAAGTCCTGTGTTTTCATTGTTCAGGGCAGCAGTATGCTGTTTTAGTTTTTTTATTTCTTCTTTTAGTTCTCTTTTTTCTATGTCGGTCTCTTTTGGTTCGTATTCTTTGAAGGATTCGGTTATCAAAGTTTCCAGGGCTTTCCTTAGAGTTGTGGAATCGCTGAACGTCCTGGCATATGCCTCTTTAAGTTCCAGCAGCTTTTCGTAAGTCTGAAATCTGATGCTGCCTTCAGATTCTGATACCAGGGCATTCAGGTCGCTTTGTATTATTCTCGTTCTGGTGGACAGCTTGTCTTCTCTGTCCTTTAGATCCCTGCACTGGATCTCCAGTTCGTGCATGAGCCTCTCTTCTTCCCGGTATCTTGCAATCCGCCTGGTTTCTTCATCGATGATGGGGGCTATCTCTTTTGTGATGTCTTTTGCCTTGTATCTTAGTAGGACCAGTCTCGCTTCTATGTCTGATTTCTTTTTTGAGAGGAAAAACCCTTTTGGAACGATGTTCACTTTTTGATAGTAATCCGGGTCTTTAATCATGCGTTCGAAGAATATATCCAGACCTATTTTCTCATTTTTTTCACGGGTGAAGATGTTGTATCCTTTGAAGATATTTTCTACATCTGCGATGAACCTGCTGTTTATCTTTTTTATTTTTTCGTCTGTGGACTCTTTGATATTGTTTATCTTTTTTAGATACCCCTCCTTTACAGCCTCGTACCTGGAGCAGGTCTTGAGGGCATGGTTTTTCGCTTCTTCATGGTTTTTGATTGTGGTTTTGAGGTTTTTTTCTGTTTCTTTTATTTTGTGGATAAGTGATTCGTGCTTTTCAAGGATTTGGATGTCTTCTTCGAGTCCCAGCCTGATTTTATAAAAGATGTCGATTAGCCCCCTGCGGAGTTTCTCGAAATCTTCTTTTTTGTCTGGTAGATGGTGTTCACAGGAGATGCATAAATTGTTTACAAGGAGTTCACACCGTTTAAGGTCTGATGAGAGACGTTTGATACTGGTTTTAAACCCTTTGTCAAAACCGGTTCTAAAGTTTGAGAGGGCTTCTGTTTTTTGTGCTATTTTAAACCACATATCTTTGAAGTCTGCCAGCTTTTTTGGGATATCTTCGGTGGAGAAGAATTTGGATGTCATTTGTTTCCCTCGTTGAGCGCGAGTTTCATATATTTTTCAAATCTTTTTATCCGGTTAGTTGTTTGTTTGAGTTTTTCGTCCAGTTCTTCTTTGGTGGTTTTAAGGGCGTTGTATTGTTTTTCCAGGGCTTTTAGTCTGGCGGTCTGGTCATGATTTTCTGTTAGAAGTGTTTTGTTTTTCTGTTTTTGTTTGTCTAATTCTTTATTTATCGCATTTTTTTCGTTTATTAATTCGTGTATTTTCGATTCGAGGTCTTTTTTATGTTTTGCGTATTCTTTTGAGATGTTTTCAAGTTTTTCTTT